>NZ_JBOHKS010000167.1:0-32275 GCF_050729195.1 Hypericibacter sp. | reverse complement strand
CCGCAGACCATTTACACGGCGTCGCGCGGGCTCATCACCGGCGGCCCGGCCGGGCCGGCGATCCTGCTCGAGGACGGAACCATGCAGCAGCGTGGATCGAAGACGGATCCGCCGTCGATCCTGACCTTCGAGCGCACCCTCGTGCAGCTCGGCTCCAGCGACAGCACGACGCGTGCGGCCCAGCCCAGGCTGCAATGGATGACCCTCGGGCAACTCGTCCGGCCGGCCGATCCCGTCGACGGCGCCACCCGGATCCGCTATCGGACCGAGGTGCATTGGCGTCTCTCGCAGCCGCTCTTTGGCCTGGCCTATGTCACGGTGGCCCTGGTCTCGCTGCTCGTCGGCGGCATCGGCCGGCGGGCCCAGTTCTGGCGCGGCATCGTCGCGGTCCTGCTGGTCTGTGCCATGCAGGGAAGTGCCTATGCCGCCCTGGGCGTGACCATCCGCGACCCCGCTTTCTGGCCGCTGCTCTATGCCGTGCCGCTGACGCCCGCGCTCGCCGCCCTGCTCCTGTTGCGCCTGCCCCGCCTGGGCAACCCCTTCCTGATCAGATTGCGGGCGGCTCACCCATGATGAGACTGCTCCCCCCGACGCTGTCGTTCTATCTGCTCCGGCATTTCCTGCTCTGGTGCGTCGCGGTCGCGTTCGCGGTCTGCGGCATCATCTTCGCCGCCGACATGATCCAGTTTCTGACCGAGGATGCCGGCGGCACCGATGTCGGCACCTTCAGCCTCATGGGGCTTGCGCTGCTGCGCCTGCCGCAGACCTTCCAGCAGGTTCTGCCCTTCGTCATCCTGATCTCGGGCCTGGGCACCTACCATCAATTGACCCGGACCAGCGAGCTGGTGGTGGCGCGGGCGGCGGGCGTCTCCGTATGGCAGTTCATTGCGCCTGCCCTGCTTGCGGCGCTGGCGATCGGCATCCTGCGAATCACGGTCCTGGATCCGATCGCGACGACTATGCAAGCCAAGTTCGACCAATTGCACGACACCTGGTTCGGTGACGGCAATGGCAATCTCGTGGCGTCGGCAGGGAGCGGCGTCTGGCTGCGCGAGCAGAATATCGACGGCACGGCCATCGTCCATGCCACGCATGTGAGCCTGGACGATCGCGAGCTGGGCGGGATGATTCTCCTGTTGTTCGATCCTGACGATCATTTCAACGAGCGCGTCGACGCCAAGACCGGAAAAATCGAGAATGGCCTGTGGCAACTTAGCGACGTCGAGCGGGTGATCGCCGGACATGCCGTCGAACGCATGGACCAGCTCACCGTGCCGACTCGAATCAGCTATGGCGAGATCCTGGACCGCTTCGCGCGCACCAATGCGATCTCCTTCTGGTCACTCCCCCGTTACATCTCGCTGCTCGAATCGACGGGGTTCTCGGCGCGGCCGCATCGGCTTCTGTGGAACCGCATGTTGGCCATCCCCGTGCTCTACATGGCGCTGCTGGTGATCGCCGCGTCCTTCGCTCTCAGGTTTCACCGCAAAGGCGATGCCGCGCTGCTTGCCGGGGCTGGCGCCTTCACAGGTTTCCTGCTCTATTTCCTGTCCGACTTGGTTTATGCACTGGGGATCAACTCGAGCATTCCGTTGCAGTTGGCTGCGTGGGCCCCGGCGGGCGTCACGGCCATGCTGGGAATTGCGATGCTTTTACATTTCGAGGACGGCTAAGGGGATATGAGAGGGGGATGGGCCGCGCTGATGGGGATGGCGCTCGCGATGATCGTGGCATCCACCGCGGCATGGTCGGCCTCCACGGATCAAGGCGAGCAGGATCTGGGCAAGCAACTGCTGCCGCACTCCGACAGCCCGGTATTGCTCACAGCGGACGAAGTGACCTACGACCAGGAACAAGGCCTGGTCGTCGCCTCGGGCCATGTCGAGATCTCGCAGAACGACAAGGTGCTCCTGGCGGACCGGGTGGCCTATGTCGAGAAGACGCAGGTCGTCACCGCCGACGGCAATGTCGCGATCATGGACCAGGACGGCAATGTCATGTTTGCCGACCATATGGAGCTGAAGAACGACCTCAAGGAAGGCGCCATCTCCAATATCAAGATGCTGCTCTCCGACCGCTCGCGCATGGCGGCCAATTCGGCCCAGCGATATGCCGGGAATTACACCGAGCTTCACGACGCGGTCTATTCGCCCTGTGACCTCTGCGCCAGCGACCCGACCCGGGCCCCGCTCTGGCAGATCAAGGCCGTGAAGGTCACCCACGACCAGCAGGCCCATCGCATCGAATATGAAGACGCCTGGATGGAGATCTATGGCGTGCCGATCTTCTACACGCCCTATTTCTCGCATCCCGACCCGACCGTCAAACGCCAGAGCGGCTTCCTGTCGCCGAGCTTCGGAATGAACAACAATCTCGGTTTCCAGATCCAGATCCCCTATTTCTGGGTGTTGGGACCCGACCAGGACATCACGTTATCTCCGCTGATCACGACTCTGCAGAGCGTGGACCCCCAGATCGAATATCGCTATCGGCTGCCGGACGGCTATCTGCAGCTCGCCGGCAGCGCCACGATCGCCGATCGCGAACGGACCCATAACGGCGTGAGCGAAACCCTGCACGACCAGTTTCGCGGCAATATCGACAGCTTCGGGCGCTTCGATATCGACGATAACTGGCGCTGGGGATTCGACGCCCAGCGCGAAACCGACAAGACCTATATGCGCCTCTATAACCTCGGTCACGAACGGACCCTGACCAGCCGCCTGTTCGCCGAGAATTTCGACGGCCGGAACTATCTGTCGGTCAACAATTACGCCTTCCAGGGAACGCTCGACACCGACAACAACGACGAAGCGCCGATCGTCACCCCGGTCATCGACTACAATTATGTGAGCGAGCCGGCCGATTATGGCGGCTATTACAAAATCGACTTCAACACGTTGGTCCTCGATCGCATCCAGGGCCGGGACAGCCGGCGCGTTTCGTTGAATCTCGGCTGGAGCCTGCCCTATACCGCACCGGCGGGAGATATCTACAAGCTCGACCTGTCGCTTCGCGGCGACGGCTATTGGGTCAACGATGTCGATCCCGACAGCAACGACGTGAACCCCTCGGGGGACACCTTCAGCGGGCTTGCCGGCCGCATCTTCCCGCAATTCGCCTTCGAGTGGCGCTATCCCTTCGCGAGCACGACCGGCTCGGTCCATCAGGTGATCGAACCCATCGTCGGCCTCTACGCATCCACCGATGCCGGTAATACCGGCAAGATCCCCAACGAAGACAGCGTCGGCACCGAGCTCGACGACACCAACCTGTTCCAGGCGGACCGTTTCCAGGGCCTCGATCGCGTCGATAACGGTCAGCGCGTCGACTATGGGGTTCGCTGGAGCGCCATCAACAACGATCTCGGCTCGACCACGATCTTCCTCGGCCAGAGCTTCCGCATCGGCGGCGATCAGGGCGTGTTCGGCGACGGGTCCGGCATGGAGCAGGATCTGTCCGATATCGTCGGTCGCATCGACCTTCAACCGACCGAATGGCTCGACCTGCTCTATCGCTTTCGCTACAGCACCAGCACCCTTTCGGCCCGCCACAACGAGGTGGGCCTGATCGTCGGCGTCCCGGAGATCAACGCGACCCTGAGCTATGCCCAGATCGACAACATCGAGAGCAGCGATCTGGGGAAGCGCCAGGAAGTCTTCGGAACCATCGCCGCCAAGGTCAGCGACTACTGGTCGGTCAACTTCAAGGCCCGCGACGACGTCGAGAACAACGTCCTGCGCTATATCGGCGGCGGGATCGCCTATGAGGATGAATGCATCATGCTGCGGGCGTCGGTCACCCACAGCAATGTCGAGGACGAGGAAGTGAATTCGGGCACCAGCTTCATGTTCACGATCGGTTTCAAGAATCTGGGCGCCGTCGACGTCCCCTTCTGACCGGCCGGCTGCTCGCTCCGCCGGCAAATCCCCACGAAAACTCCGATTCGGGCCGCACAGACCCTTCCGGTTAGCCGATTTGGGCACATTGTCCGCCCTGCCGGGCTTCGCTTATAGTGGCGCCGATTTTGTCGCCTCTGGAGCCTGATCGTTTCGAGCCGCCTGGCCCGGACCCTGAATTGGGTTCCAGTTTATTAAAGTGACGCAGGATCCATGAAGCGGCGCGACCGTCGCCGAACCGATCCTGTGCCGGACCTGAAAGGCATACCCCATAGTGAGGCGCTGGTTCGCGTACGCGCTCTTTCTCCTGTTTGTCTCGACGACGGCCCACCCGGCCGCGAGCCAGGACCTCAAGATCGCCGCCGTCGTCAATGAAGACGTCATCACCGTGATCGACCTTCTGGTCCGCACGCGCGTGGCCATTGTCGCGTCGCATGTTCAGGACACGCAGGAAAATCGCCAGCGGCTCTCCGGCGTCGTGTTGCGCAACCTCATCGACGAGCATCTCAAGACCCAGGCCGCCAAGGCGCAGGGAATCACCGTCGAGGATGCCGAAGTCAATGCGCGCCTGACCGAGCTGGCGCAGCAGAACAAGCTCTCGCTGGAGGAGTTCCGGCAGAAGCTGGCGGCGAGCGGGATCCTGATGGAGTCGCTGGCCGATCAGTTCCGTGCCGATATCGCCTGGCAGATCGTCGTGCGCAAGCGGTTCCGCAGCGCGGCGACCGTCAACCGCAAGGATATCGACGACGAGATCGCGCAGATGAAGGAGAACGAGGGCAAGCCGGAATATCTGGTTGGCGAGATCTTCCTCCCCGTCTACTCGCCGGGCGATGCCCCCGCGGTGGAATCGACCGGCAAGGATCTGATGACGCAGCTGCAGCAGGGCGCCAATTTCACCGAACTCGCCCAGCAATTCTCGCAATCCCCCACCGGCAGCACCGGCGGCGTCCTGGGATGGCTGCGGGCGGACCAGCTCGATCCCGGCATGCGCGGCGCAGTCACCGCGATGACCAAGGGCCAGATCACGGGCCCGATCCAGACCTCCGGCGGCTATTCCATCCTGACGCTGTTCGATCAGCGGACGTCCGGGCAGACGCCGATCGACGAAGCGGCGGTCACCAGCCGGCTGACCGCTCAGCGTCTCGACACGCTGGCCCGTGCCTATTTGAGCGATCTGCGCACGCAGGCCTTCATCGATATCCGCCAATGACCGGAACGCCGCCGCGGCGTTCGGCGCCGGGCGCGACGGCCGCGACCCGGCCCGCCGGACGGTGGCGCCGATGAGCGAGCCGCCCCAGACCGATGCTCCAGCTCCTCTCCCGCCGCTGCGCGACGTCATCGCGCGATATGGCCTGGCCGCCCGGCGCGCGCTCGGGCAGCATTTCCTGCTGGACCTCAATCTCACCGGCCGGATCGCGCGGGCGGGCGGCGAACTCGGCACCGGCACCACCATCGAGATCGGACCCGGCCCCGGGGGCCTCACCCGGTCGCTGCTCGCCCATGGCGCTCGCAAGGTCATCGCCATCGAGCTCGATCCGCGCTGTGTCGGGGCGTTGCAGGAACTGGCCGCCGCCTATCCCGGCCGCCTCGAGATCATCGCCGGCGATGCCATGGCGATCGATCCTGCGAAGCTCGGCGAGGCCCCGCGCCGCATCGTGGCCAACCTCCCCTACAATGTCTCGACGGCCTTGCTGGCCCAATGGCTACCCTCGCTACCGCGGCTGGAGCGCCTGGTGCTGATGTTCCAGAAGGAGGTGGCCGAGCGCCTCGCCGCGCCGCCGGGGTCGCGCGACTATGGCCGGCTCTCGGTCGCGCTGCAGTGGCGGGCCGACGTGAAAAGACTGTTCGACCTGCCGCCACGGGCCTTCACCCCGCCGCCGAAGGTGACCTCGAGCGTGGTCGAGATCCGCCCGCTGTCCCAGCCGCGCTATCCCGCCGACGCACAAGTGCTGGAGCGTGTCGCCGCCGCCGCCTTCAACCAGCGCCGCAAGATGCTGCGCCAGAGCCTGCGCTCGGTGGCGCCCGATGCTGCGGCCCTTCTCGCCGCGGCCGAGATCGACGGCACGGCCAGAGCGGAGGATCTGAGCGTAGAGCAGTTCTGCGCCCTGGCGCGGGCGCTGGCGAAGAGCAGAGGGCACACCGGGTAGCTCAGGGGGCGATGTCCCCTCCCTCCGCTTCGCGGGAGAGGGGACATAACTATGCGCGCGCCTACTGCCCTTCGCGCAGCGCCTTCACGAACTCATGCAGGCCGACCTGGCGCTCGCGGCGCAGACGTTCGGCCTGCAGGATCGCCTGGACCTGCTGGATGGTTTGCTCCAGCTCGTGATTGACCAGCACATAGTGATATTCTGGCCAATGGCTGAGCTCGTCGGCCGCCTTGGCCATGCGATTCGCCACTTCCTCGGCGCTGTCCTGGGCGCGCGTATGCAGCCGGCGCTCGAGCTCGCGTGTGGAAGGCGGCAGGATGAAGATGGTGACGAGGTCCTTGGGCGCCCGGGCATCGAGTTGCTGCGTGCCCTGCCAGTCGATATCGAACAGCACGTCGCGCCCGCCGCTCAGCGCGGCGTCGACGGGCGCCCGGGGCGTCCCGTAGTAATTCCCGAACACCTTGGCGTATTCGAGGAACTCCTGGCGGTTGACCATCAGATTGAACTGTTCGGCATCGACGAAGAGATAATCGACACCCGGAACCTCGCCGGGGCGCTTGGGCCGCGTCGTGGCCGAGACTGACATCTGCAGCAGGGGATCGCGTGCCAGCAGCGCCCGCGAGATCGAGGTCTTGCCGGCACCCGAGGGCGAGGACAGCACCAGCATGAGCCCGCGCCTGCGGATCTCGACGAAGCCGCTGGCGGCCGGCTCCGGCGCCGCGGCGCCGGACTTTTTCTTGTTCGAGGTCGTCGCACTCATTCGATGTTCTGCACCTGCTCGCGAAACTGCTCCACCACCGCCTTCAGATCCAGCCCGACCGCAGTGAGCTCGAGATCGGCCGATTTGCTGCAGATGGTGTTGGCTTCGCGATTGAGCTCCTGACAGAGGAAATCCAGTTTCCGCCCGATGGCGCCGCCGCCCTCGACCAGGGCGCGCGAGGCCTCGATATGGGCCGCCAGCCGATCCAGCTCCTCGCGCACATCGCTCTTGGCGATCAGGAGAGCGAACTCCTGCGCCAGCCGGTCTTCCGACAAGGCGGGTATCTGCGCCAGCAGCTCGCCGATCTGCAGACGGAAGCGCGCCTTCTGCGCCTCGGGCTGGGCCGCGGCCAGGCTTCGCGCGCGGCCGACCAGCCGTTCGATCTCGCGCAACTGATCGAGCGCGATGCGGGCGAGCCGGGCGCCTTCCTCGGCGCGCATCCGCACCAGCCCGTCGAGGGCCTCACCGAACCCCTTGAGCAGCAGCGCCAGGCGCGCTTCGCGCGTGTCTTCGGTCTCTTCTTCCTCGATTCGCTCGACCACGCCCGGCAGCGCCAGCAGCCCGTCGAGGCGCGGGCGCTCGGCATCGATCTGCAATCCCACATCCTTCACGGCCGCGATCACCTGATCGAGCGCCGCGCGGTTGACGCGGTAGCGCGATTGCGGCTGGCCCTGGCGCGCGGCCTCGAGCTGAACGCTGATATTGCCGCGCCGGCAGCGCTCCGGTACGGCCTGGCGCAGCTGCGGCTCGAGCGCCTCGCAGCCGGGCGGAAGGCGCAGGCGCAGATCGAGATTGCGTCCATTGACGCTGCGGATTTCCCAGCTCCAGCGCCGATCCCCCTCGCCCATCTCGGCGCGGGCGAAGCCGGTCATGCTGGCCACGGCGCTTGCAGATTTTGTCACAAAGCCACCGGCATGTAGTGTCGTCTCCCCAGCGCGCGACTATATACTGCGGTCCAAACGGCAACAAGCGAGGCCGCCCCGATGCGGCCCTCCGGAGTCTTCCGTTCATGCCGCCTGCTCGCGCAACCGCCAATCTAGATCGCCCCCAACGCATCCTCATCACCGGCGCCTCGAGCGGGATCGGCGCCGCGTTGGCATCGGCCTATGCGGCGAGCGGTGTCAGCCTGGTGCTGGGCGGACGCGATCAGGGTCGGCTGGCTTCGGCCGAGGCTTCCTGTCGCGCCAAGGGTGCCGAGATCGAGACAGCCGCCATCGACGTCGTCGACGCAGGCGCGGTGCGGCGCTGGATCGAAGCCGCCGACGATCGGGCGCCGCTCGATCTCGTGATCGCCAATGCGGGGATCTCCGCCGGCACGGGAACCGACGGCGAAAGCGAGGCGCAGGCGCGCGCGATCTTCGCCACCAATGTCGACGGCGTCGCGAATACCGTCTGGCCGGCCTTGCGGCGGATGGAGCGGCGTGGGCAAGGCCAGATCGCGCTGATGAGCTCGCTCGCCGCCTTTCGCGGTTTTCCCGGGGCGCCGGCCTATTGCGCCAGCAAGGCCGCGATACGGGTCTGGGGCGAAGGCCTGCGCGGCGAGTATCGCGCCAAGGGTGTCGCCATCACGGTCATCTGCCCCGGCTATGTCGAAAGCCCGATGACGGCAGTGAATGATTTTCCGATGCCGTTCCTGATGAACGCCGAGCGGGCCGCGCGCATCATCAGGCGCGGCCTTGCCCGCAACCGCGCGCGCATCGCCTTCCCCCTCCCGATGTATTTCGGGGCCTGGCTTTTGGGCGTGCTGTCGCCGGGCCTGACCGACCCCCTGCTGGCGCGCCTGCCGAAAAAAGGATGAGTCCTGGTTGGTTTTTCCTGCGCGTGAGGTTGGCGGGGCGGCCACGCGCAGGAAAAACATTCGTCTACTCCGATTGGGTGGTGGTGCGTTTCTGCGCCTGGACCTTGCGCCAGGCGGCGACATTCTTGTTGTGCTCGGCCAGCGTCTTCGCGAACACATGTCCGCCGCTGCCATCGGCGACGAAATAGAGATCGTCGTTCTGGGCCGGATGCAGCACGGCCTCGATGGCCGCACGGCCCGGATTGGCGATGGGTGCCGGCGGCAGTCCCGCGGTCACATAAGTGTTGAACGGGCTGTCGATCGCGAGATCTTTCGTCGTCAGCGCGCGATCGAGCTTCGAACGGCCTTGCGTGATGGCATAGATCACGGTCGGATCGGATTGCAGCGCCATGCCCTGGGCGAGGCGGTTGAGGAACACCGCGGCGACATGCGGGCGCTCCTCGGGCAGGCCGGTCTCCTTCTCCACGATCGAGGCCAGGATCAGCGCCTCTTTCGCGTCCTTGAAGGGGAGCCCCTGGGCACGCGCCGGCCACAGCTCGGCGATAGCCGCGTCCATGGAGGATTTCATCCGGGCCACCAGATCGGCCCGGCTGTCGCCCAGCATGAAGAAATAGGTTTCGGGCAGGAGCGAGCCCTCGGGCCCGAGGCTCGGCAGATCGGGCGCATCGCCGCCGAGATCGGGCGCCGCCGCCAGGAGCTCCATCACCTCGCGGTTGGTCAGGCCTTCGGCGATCGTCAGGCGATGCTGGATCTGGCGCCCGTCGATCATCTGCTGCATCGCCGTCTGCGCGCTGATGCCGGCGGGGAAGAGATACTCGCCCGCGCGCAGCGGCTTGTGCTGGCCGAACAGCCGCACGCCGAGACGGAAGAGGAAGGGATCCTTGATGACGCCCGCATCGGCGAGCTGTCCGGCAATGGCCCTGACGCTGCTGCCCCGCGGCACGACCACGGTATTGTCCGCCGTCAGCGGTCCCACCGTCGTGAATTGGTGATAGCCCCACCAGGCGCCCGCAGCCGCAGCGCCCAGAACCAGCAGAAGGATCAGCAGAAGCGTCCCGAGCAGCCGGCGCAACCGCGCCATGGCGGGACTAGGCGGGGCCCTGGAAGATCAGGCTGGCGTTGGTGCCGCCGAAGCCGAAGGAATTCGACAAGGCGCGCCGGATGGTGCGCTTCTTCGCCTGCTTCGGCACCAGATCGACGTCGCAGCCCGGCGACGGATTGTCGAGATTGAGCGTCGGCGGCGCCACCTGATCGCGGATCGCGAGGATGGAGAAGACCGCCTCGACCGCGCCGGCGGCGCCCAGCAGGTGGCCGATCGCCGATTTGGTGGAGGACATGGAGATGTTGTAGACGGCATCGCCGAACAGCCGCTTGACCGCGCCCAGCTCGATCTCGTCGCCGAGCGGCGTCGAGGTGCCGTGCGCGTTCACATAGTCGATGTCGGCCGGGGTCAGCTTGGCCCGCTTCAACGCCGCCTTCATGGCGTTGAAGGCGCCCTCGCCGGTCTCGGAGGGCGCGGTGATGTGATAGGCATCGCCCGACATGCCGTAGCCGATGACCTCGGCATAGATCTTGGCGCCGCGCTTGCGCGCATGCTCCAGCTCCTCGAGCACCAGCACACCCGCACCCTCGCCCATCACGAAACCGTCGCGGTCCTGGTCCCAGGGCCGCGAGGCCCGCTGCGGCTCGTCATTGAAGCCGGTCGAGAGGGCGCGCGCCGCGGCGAAACCCGCGACGCCGATGCGGCAGATCGAGGCTTCGGTCCCGCCCGCCACCATCACGTCGGCGTCGTCGAGCTGGATCAGCCGCGCGGCATCGCCGATCGCATGCGCGCCGGTCGAGCAGGCCGTCACCACCGCGTGGTTCGGGCCCTTGAAGCCGAACTGGATCGAGACGTTGCCCGAGGCCAGATTGATCAGGCAGGCGGGAATGAAGAAGGGGCTGACGCGGCGGGGCCCGCGCTCATGCAGCGTCACCGCCGCATCGTAGATCCCCTCGAGGCCGCCGATGCCCGAGCCGATCAGGACGCCGGTGCGCTCCCGCTCATGCTCGTCCGTCGGCTGCCAGTCGGCATCCAGCACCGCTTCGGTCGCCGCACCCATCGCGAAATGGATGAAGCGGCCCATCTTGCGCTGGTCCTTGGGTGTCACATAGTCGTCCGGATTGAAATTGCCGGACGCCCTGTCGCCCAGCGGCACCTGGCCTGCGATCTTGCAGGGCAGGTCGCTGACGTCGAATGACTGAATCCCGGAAATGCCGGACTCGCCATTGACGATGCGCTTCCAGACATACTCGGTGCCCACGCCGAGCGGCGTGACCAAGCCCATGCCAGTGACTACGACGCGTCGCATATCGCCTCTCGCAGATGGAACGGAATCGACAAGAGTGTCGCGGCGCCCAGGAGTCTGCGCAAAGCCAATGCGCTCAACTCAGCTGTGCTGCTCGATGAAGGTGATCGCGTCCTTCACCGTCAACACCTTCTCCGCGGCGTCGTCGGGGATTTCGCAACCGAACTCTTCTTCGAACGCCATCACCAGCTCGACGATGTCGAGACTGTCGGCGCCCAGGTCGTCGATGAAATGCGCACCTTCGGTAACCTTGGACTCATCGACGCCGAGGTGCTCGACGACGATCTTCTTCACGCGCTCGGCGATATCGCTCATATGGTTCGCCCCTTCAACTCACACCCGCTGGTTTTCGTTTTCGGGGCCGCCGATTGGCGGGTCCCGTCCCCCGAACTCTATTGCCACCCGAAGGGGGCGGCTCAAGGGCGCGGTGCCCTTAACATATCCATTCCGCTATAGCCAGAGCCTCGGAAAAGCCCTTTGTCAGCAGCGTTATATCATGGCCATTCCGCCGTTGACATGCAAGGTCTGGCCGGTCACGTAGGCCGCCTCGTTCGCGGCCAGATAGACCACGGCGGCGGCGATGTCCTCGCTCTGGCCGAGTCGGCCCATCGGCACGCGCGACAGCAGCTCGGTCTTCTGCTTCTCGTTGAGCGCGTCGGTCATGGCGGTCGCGATGAAGCCGGGCGCCACGCAATTCACCGTGATGTTGCGCGAGGCGACCTCGGCGGCGAGCGCCTTGGACATGCCGATCATGCCGGCCTTGGAGGCCGCGTAGTTCGCCTGACCCGGATTGCCGGTGACGCCCACGATCGAGGTGATGGCGATGATGCGGCCCCAGCGTCGGCGCATCATGGGCATGAGCAGGGCCCGGCTGAGCCGGAAGGCCGCCCCCAGATTGACGTCCATGACCGCGTTCCAGTCCTCGTCCTTCATGCGGACGGCGAGCCCGTCGCGGGTCAATCCTGCGTTGTTGATCAGGATATCCACCTGGCCCAGCGCGGCCTCGGCCTTCTTGGCGAGATCCTCGGTGCCGCCGGCCTCGGCGAGATTGGCCGGCAGGACCTTCGCGCGGCTGCCCAATTCGCCCGCCAGCGCCTCGAGCGCCGCGACCTTGGTGCCGGACAATCCGACCTCGGCGCCCTGGGCGTGGAGCGCCTTTGCGATCGCGCCGCCGATACCGCCCGACGCCCCCGTCACCAGGGCCTTCTTGCCCGTCAGATCGAACATGGCCATCTCGATTGATCTCCTGAAGCGTCTGTTATGTCGTCGCCGTCATCCCGCGGCACAAGGCGTCAAAACGTCTTGAGGACGGCCTCGATCTCCTCGGGCGTGCCCGCCGCCTGGCCTTTCATCTCGCGATCGATGCGCTTGGTCAGCCCGGTCAAGACCTTGCCGGCACCCACCTCGACCAGTTCCTCGACGCCCTGCGCCTTCATGGCCAGCACCCCTTCGCGCCAGCGCACCAGCCCCGTCACCTGCTCCACCAGGAGCCGGCGGATCGTCTCGGGATCGCTGACCGCCTTGGCCGTCACATTGGCCACCACCGGCACCACCGGCATGGCGATCATGGCTCCGCCGAGGGCCTCGCGCATCTCGTCCGCTGCCGGCTGCATCAGGGCGCAATGGAAGGGCGCGCTCACCGGCAACATCACGCTGCGCTTGGCGCCGCGCTCGGCGGCGATGGCGATGGCGCGCTCGACCGCCACCTTATGTCCGCTCAGCACCACCTGGCCCGGCGCGTTGTCGTTGGCGACGCTGACGACTTCGGATTTGGGGCCCGCCTCGCGCGCCGCCGCGGCGATCGCCTCGACCGCTACGAGATCGAGACCCAGCAGGGCCGCCATCGCCCCCTCGCCCACCGGCACCGCGCGCTGCATGGCGCGGCCGCGCCGCTTCAGCAGCCGGGCCGCGTCGGAGAGGGTCAGCGCGCCCGCAGCCGCCAGGGCCGAATATTCGCCCAGCGAATGGCCGGCGACGAACGCCGCCTTGTCGGCCAGCGCGAACCCGCCCTCGGTGGTCAGGACCCGCAAGGCCGCCATGCTGACCGCCATCAAGGCGGGCTGGGCGTTCTCGGTCAGGGTCAATTCGGCCTCGGGCCCCTCGGCCATGAGCCGGCTCAGCTTCTGGCCCAGCGCATCGTCCACTTCCTCGAACACCAGCCGGGCGGCGGGGAAAGCCTCGGCCAGGGCACGGCCCATGCCGACCGCCTGCGAACCCTGACCCGGAAACACGAAAGCGCGAGCCATCTCTATGAAATTCCTATATTTTCTTTTGAACGCCCCCAAAGGCGGCCATTGATAGCGGCGGCCTTCCGGCCTGTCCAGTGTTTGCGGGGTCTGGCCCGGTTCCTGCGACGGCCTAAAAGCTTGCGGGGCGGAAAGCAATGTGTATAGTGCGCCGCTCTTCGAAAACTCCTTGCCGGCCAATGACCTTGAGGGTCGCGTGCCGGCTAGGCCCGGGCGGCTGTTGCGGGGGCATTTGCCCTTCCAGCGCCGGGCCATCCAACAGCCATAAGGAGCTGCGAACCGAATGTCCTTCTATGAGACCGTCTTCATCACGCGCCAGGACGCTTCCTCGGCGCAAGTGGAGCAGTTGACCGAGGCCTTCTCGGGGATCGTCACCGCCAATGGCGGCTCGGTCACCAAGAAAGAGCAATGGGGACTGCGCAACCTGTCCTTCCGGATCAAGAAGAACCGCAAGGGCCATTACACCCTGCTCAACATCGACGCGCCCGCTCCGGCGGTGGTGGAGATGGAGCGCAACATGCGCATCAGCGAAGATGTGCTGCGCTACCTGACCGTTCGCGTCGAGGCCCTCGAAGAGGGTCCGTCGGCGATGCTGCAGAATCGCAACCGTGACGGCGACGATCGTGGCGGCCGCGGTGAGCGCGGCGGCCGTGGCGGCGATCGCTTCGGCGACCGTCCGCGGCGCAGCTTCGGCGATCGCCCGGATCGCGGCGACCGCTTTGGTGGCGGTGGCGGTGGCGATCGCGGTGACCGCGGCGATCGTGGCGACCGCTTCGGCGGCGGCGGCGATCGTGAACCCCGGCATGTGGCCGGCAATGAAGGAGAGCCGGCATGAGCGAGGGCACACCGACAGTCGTCCGCGCCAGCGGCCGGCGGCCTTTCTTCCGCCGTCGCAAGACCTGCCCGTTCTCGGGCCAGCACGCGCCGAAGATCGATCACAAGGATATCCGGCTGTTGCAGCGTTTCCTTTCGGAGCGCGGCAAGATCGTGCCGAGCCGCATCACGGCGGTGTCCGCGAAGAAGCAGCGCATCCTGGCCCAGGCCATCAAGCGCGCCCGCTTCCTCGGGCTGCTGCCTTACGTGCTGAAGTAGGAGCCGCATCATGGACGTGATCCTGCTCGAACGAGTCGAGAAGCTCGGCCAGATTGGCGAAGTGGTGAAGGTGAAGCCGGGCTACGCCCGCAATTACCTGCTGCCGCAGAAGAAGGCGTTGCGGGCCACCGAGGCCAACCGCGCCCGCTTCGAAACGCAGCGCCACCAGATCGAGGCCAACAACCTGAAGCGCCGCCAGGAAGCCGAAGGCATCTCCGGCAAGGTGGACGGCATGAGCGTCGTGCTGGTGCGTCAGGCCGGCGAGAACGGACAGCTGTTCGGTTCCGTCAGCCCGCGCGACATCGCCGAGGCGGTCAGCGCCAAGGGCGTCACCATCGACCGCCGTCAGGTCGTGCTCGACAAGCCCATCAAGGCCCTGGGGTTGTTCCCGGTGCGCGTCGCCCTCCATCCGGAGGTGATCGTCACCGTGACGGCCAATGTCGCGAAGTCCGAGGACGAAGCCGAGATCCAGCTCAAGAATGGTGGCTTTGTCGGGGCGACCCAGGCCCCTGCCGCTTCGCTGGACGATCTGTTGGCCGATGCCGAGGCTCAACTGCCGCCAGAGGTGAAGGCGCAGCGCGACGCCGAGGCCGCAGAGGAAGCCGAGGCCGACCAGGCCTGATCGAAGGGATTTGTCGGCGGGCCGGTCGCAGGGCCCCGCAAATTGAGGACCAGACAGCCGCGGTTCCGGGAAACGGAACCGCGGCTGTTGCTTTTTGGAGCCTCCCGCCACCCGCATGCCGGCTCTGCGAAGATCGCAGGATCAATCGGCTGAACGGCGTTCCGCCTGCATTTACAAGGCTCCCCGTTCTGACTAACGTTACAAATATTCGCGATCGAAGCCTGCGGCTTTCCTGCAGGCCGGGTGGGGGCCCGAGCCATCGATCGCGGTTCATCTGGGAAGAGGCACGATCGCGCGATGCTTGCCGCGCAAATTCTGAACCACGTTATCCGCGAGGGCCAGATCCGCATCGTCGATGCGGACGGCAAGGTGCATCTCGTCGGCCCGGGGCCCGGCCCGGTGCCGACCATCCGGCTGCATGACCGCCGGCTGCACCGCCAGCTCTTTACCAATCCGAAGCTCCACTTCGGCGAGGCCTATATGAACGGCCGCCTCACGCTCGAGGACGGCACCCTCTATGAGCTGCTGGACATCCTGACCCGGGGCATCGCCGCGCTCGAAAACCATCCGCTGCAGCGCCTGCAACTGATGTTCGGCCGCTGGATGCATTTCATCCATACCCACAACCCGGTGGGCCGTGCCCAGAAGAATGTCGCGCATCATTACGACCTGTCGGACACGCTCTACGACCTGTTCCTCGACAAGGACCGGCAATATAGCTGCGCCTATTTCGCCACCGACAATGACAGCCTCGAGCTGGCCCAATCGAACAAGAAGCTGCATCTGGCCTCGAAGCTCCTGCTGGAGCCCGGCCAGAAGGTGCTCGACATCGGCAGCGGCTGGGGCGGCCTCGGCCTCTATCTCGCCAAGCTGATGAATGTCGACGTGACCGGCGTGACGCTCTCGACCGAGCAGCACAAGGTCTCCGAGCAGCGCGCCCGCGAGGCCGGCCTGTCCGACCGACTGCGCTTCCATCTGCGCGACTACCGCCTGCAGCAGGGCCCGTTCGACCGGATCATCTCGGTCGGCATGTTCGAGCATGTCGGCACCAAGCATTACCGGGAGTTCTTCCGCAAGGTGAAGGAGCTCCTGACCGAAGACGGCGTCATGATGCTGCATTCGATCGGCCGCATGGACCCTCCGGGCTCGACCAATCCGTGGCTGCGCAAATACATTTTTCCCGGCGGCTATACGCCGGCACTCTCCGAGGTGTTCCGTGCGGTCGAGGATGTCGGCGGACTCTGGGTCACCGATGTGGAGATCCTCCGGCTCCACTACGCCAAGACCCTACGGGAATGGCACCGGCGTTTCGAGGCCAACCGCGACAAGATCCGCGCCCTCTATGACGAGCGCTTCTGCCGCATGTGGGAGTTCTATCTGATCGGCTGCGAGGTCGCCTTCCGCAATATGGGGCAGATGGTGTTCCAGATGCAGCTCTCGCGCCGCCAGGAAGCGGTGCCGCTGACGCGCGACTATATGGTCGACTTCGAGCGCGCCATGCAGGGTCGCTCCAACGCGGCGGCATAGTCGACGGTCGCGACGTGCCGCTGACACGGGGGCGATGGGTGAATCCACCGAGGTCCATCGCGTCCGAGTCGCGAACGTCGCGCTTCAACCCCGTAGATTAGCCGGAGAATCAACGCACGGCGGTAAGACGCGGGGATCGCAAGGCTCTCTCGCGAGCGCTCGAAACGGGCTTGAGTTATCCCCGCCTTCCACCACAATCAGAACGACCCGGTCGCGTTTGCGGGACCAGCGCTGCGAACGCCTCTGATAGTGTCGGCCTCAAGATGGTGGAACGCACATTTATCAGCAGCAACGTCGCGACGCTTCGAGGTACGGACCCCGAGCCGGCCTCGCTGCGCATCCCGCCGCATAATTACGAAGCCGAGCAGGCCCTTCTCGGCGCCGTGCTGGCCAACAACCACGTCTTCGACAAAGTCAACGAGTTCCTTCTGCCCGAGCATTTCGCCGATGCGCTCCATGGCCGTATCTATGAGGCGATCGGCAAGCTGATCGAGCGCGGGCAGATCGCCAACATCCTGACGCTCAAGAACCTGTTCGACCAGGATGCGGCGCTGATCGATGCCGGCGGCTCGCAATATCTCGCGCGCCTCGCCAATTCGGTCGTGACCATCATCAACGCCGAAGACTATGGCCGCACCGTCCATGATCTCTATCTGCGCCGGCAGCTGATCGCGCTGGGCGAAGAGGTGGTCAACGAGGCCTTCCGCATCGACCTCGACATGCCGGCCACCGACCAGATCGAGCATGCCGAGCAGCAGCTCTATGATCTTGCCGAGACTGGCCAGACCGAGGGCGAATTCAAGGTCTTCAGCGCCGCCTTGAAGGTGGCGATCGAGACCGCCGAGGTCGCCTATAAGCGCGACAGCCACATCACCGGCGTGACCAGCGGCCTGACCGATATGGATCGCCGCCTGGGCGGCCTGCATCCTTCAGACCTGTTGATCTTGGCCGCCCGCCCCTCGATGGGAAAGACGGCGCTCGCGACCAACATCTCCTTCAACGCGGCGCGCGCCTATCGCGAGGTGCTGGACGCCACGGGCAAGCCGGTCGCGGCCGAGGGCGCCAAGGTCGCGTTCTTCTCGCTCGAAATGTCGGCCGAGCAGCTCGCCACCCGTATCCTGGCGGAGCAGACCGGCGTTTCCTCGGACCGGATCCGGCGCGGCGATCTCAAGCAGGAGGACTTCCCCACTTTCGTTCAGGTGGCACGCGAGCTCTCCGAGCTGCCCCTCTTCATCGACGACACCCCGGCTTTGACCGTGGGCGCGCTCAGGACCCGCGCGCGCCGGCTCAAGCGCCAGCATGGGCTGGGCCTGATCGTGGTCGACTATCTGCAATTGATGCGGGCCTCGGCCGGCAGCAAACCTGAGAATCGAGTTCAAGAGATCTCGGAAATCACCCGTGGCCTCAAGGCCATCGCCAAGGAACTTAACGTGCCGGTGCTGGCGCTCTCCCAGCTCTCGCGCGCGGTCGAGCAGCGCGAGGACAAGCGCCCGCAGCTCTCGGACTTGCGTGAATCGGGCTCGATCGAGCAGGACGCCGACGTCGTCATGTTCATCTTCCGCGAGCAGTATTATCACGAGCGCGCTGAGCCCCGGCAGCGCGAGGACGAGACCGAGGACAAGTTCCGCGAGCGCATGGACCGCTGGCAGGAACGCGGCGAGCGCATCCACAATGTCGCCGAGGTGAACATCGCCAAGCAGCGTCATGGCCCCGTCGGCACGGTCGAGCTGTTCTTCGACGGCATGCTGACCAAGTTCGGCGATCTCGTCCGCGACGATCACGTCCCTGATGCCCATCACTGAGCCGGGCGCTCGCCCGACCGACATCGCCGCCGCGCGCCTGACCATCGACCTCGCGGCCATCGCCGGCAATTTCCGCCTCATCGCCAAACGCGCCGCCCCCGCCACGGTCGGCGTCGCGGTCAAGGCCGACGCCTACGGCCTCGGCATGGCCCAGGTGGCGTCGGCCCTGCACAGCGCCGGCGCCAGGGTCTTCTTCGTCGCCTGGCTCGAGGAAGGGATCGCGCTCCGCCATCTCCTGCCCGAGGCCGAGATCCTCTGCCTCAATGGTGTGGCGCCCGGCGCCGCCGATGCTTACGCGACCTACCGCCTGACGCCGGTCCTGGGTAGCCTCGAGGAGATCGACGAATGGCGCGCCGCCGGCCATGGCGGCAAGGCGCCCGCCGGTCTCCAGATCGACAGCGGCATGGCGCGGCTCGGTCTCTCGGCCGAGGAAGTCGACCAGCTTGTCGCAGACCGTCAACGGCTTGATGGCCTGAACCTCACCCTGGTGATGAGCCATCTCGCC
Organism: Hypericibacter sp.; assembly: GCF_050729195.1. NCBI lineage: Bacteria > Pseudomonadati > Pseudomonadota > Alphaproteobacteria > Rhodospirillales > Dongiaceae > Hypericibacter > Hypericibacter sp. The sequence goes on along the minus strand of NZ_JBOHKS010000167.1, from coordinate 13,529 downwards.
TGCGGCGACGATCCGGCCGATCCCATGAACCTCGCGCAGCGCGCGAGCTTCGAGCGCGATCGCGGCCGGCTGGGCCTCGTCTCCATCCGCAGCAGCCTGGCCGCGTCGGGCGGCAGCTTCCTGGGGCCCGATTTTCATGTCGATCTGGTCCGCCCGGGGGCCGCGCTCTATGGCCTGACACCGCTCATGGGCCAGGCGAACCTCATGGCGCAAGTGGTTCGCCTGCAAGCCAAAATCCTGCAGGTCCGTCGCGTTGACAGGGGTATGACCGTTGGCTACGGTGCGACCCATCGCACGACCCGGCCGTCGCGCCTGGCGACCCTATCCACCGGCTATGCCGATGGGTATTTTCGCTCCCTCAGCAATCGCGGCCACGCCTATCTTGGGTCCGTGCGGCTTCCTGTGGTGGGGCGCGTGTCGATGGATCTCCTGACGCTCGATGTGACCGACGCGCCGCCCGAGCTGGCGCGCCGCGGGGCCTGGGTCGACCTGATCGGCCCCGACCACACGGTCGACGATCTCGCTGCCGAGGCCGGCACCATCGGCTATGAGATCCTGACCGCCATGGGCGCGCGCTATGCCCGCCATTACCTGCCGGTGGACGGCAAGGCGGGAACGGCAGCATGAACGGCATAAATTTCCTGCAGCCGATCGGCCGCACCTTCTTCAATGCGCTGGCCGGGCTCGGACGGCTGACCCTGTTCGCCGGTTCCGGCTTCGTCAATATCGTCCGGCCGCCCTATTACCCGCGTCTCGTGCTGAAGCAGATGGTCGAGATCGGCTTCTACTCGCTGCCGGTGGTGGGCCTGACCGCGATTTTCACCGGCATGGTGCTGGCGCTGCAGAGCTTCACCGGCTTCTCGCGCTTCAGCGCCGAATCCGCGATCCCCAACGTGGTCGTGGTCTCGATCACCCGTGAGCTGGGGCCGGTCCTGGCCAGCCTGATGGTGGCGGGGCGCATCGGTGCCGCCATGGCGGCCGAGATCGGCACCATGCGCGTGACCGACCAGATCGACGCCCTCACCACCCTCTCGACCAACCCGATGCGCTATCTGGTGGCGCCGCGCCTGCTGGCGGGCGTGACCATGGTCCCGATCCTGGTGCTGGTCGCCGATATCGTCGGCGTCTTCGGCGGCTATCTCCTCAGCATCTACAAGCTGGGCTTCAACCCCTCGACCTATCTGCACAACACCTTCGATTTCCTGAAGGTGGACGATGTGGTTTCAGGTTTGGTCAAGGCGGCGGTGTTCGGTTTCCTGGTGGCCTTGATGGGCTGCTATCACGGTTTCCATTCCAAGGGCGGCGCCCAGGGTGTGGGCACCGCCACCACCAATGCGGTGGTCTCGGCCTCGATCCTGATCCTCATCTCCGACTACGTCGTCACCGAGCTGTTCTTCTCGCGATGACCGCCAACGGCAAAGCCCGCGGCCAGCCCAAGATCGAGATCCGCGGCCTGACCAAGGCCTTCGGGCCCAAGCAGGTGCTGCGCGGGATCGATCTCGATGTCGGGCAGCAGGAAAGCCTGGTCGTCATCGGCGGTTCCGGCACCGGCAAGTCGGTCCTGATCAAATGCGTGCTGGGGCTGCTCGAGCCCGATTCCGGCTCGATCAAGGTCGATGGCGAGGAGACGGTTGGGCTCGACGGCCGCGAGCGCGAGCGGGTCATGCGCAAGTTCGGCATGCTGTTCCAGGGTGCGGCCCTCTTCGACAGCTTGCCCGTCTGGGAGAATGTCGCCTTCGGGCTGATGTCGGCCGACGGGATGGGCCGCCACGAGGCCAAGGAAGCGGCACTGCGCAATCTGGCGGCGGTGGGGCTGGGCCCCGAGGTGGGCGAGCTCTCGCCGGCCGAGCTCTCGGGCGGCATGCAGAAGCGCGTGGCGCTGGCCCGCGCCATCGCCCGCAAGCCCGAGATCATCTTCTTCGACGAGCCGACCACCGGCCTCGACCCGATCATGTCGGACGTCATCAACGACCTGATCAACAAATGCGTCGGTTCGCTGGGCGCCACCGCTCTCTCGATCACCCATGACATGGCCAGCGTGCGCCGCATCGCGCACCGCGTCGCCATGATCTATGAGGGCCGCATCATCTGGCAGGGGCCCGTCGCCGAGATCGACCGCTCCAGCAACGAATACGTCGAGCAGTTCATCCATGGCCGCGCCGAAGGCCCGATCCAGATGCCGGTCCGCCCACTGTAAGATGCGGAACGCCGGGGGCGTTCCTATATATGCGGTCGCCCGACGGTACCGCTTCTTGCTAGTTCCTCTTTCCCGCTTTCGGGGGCGGAGAGGAAAAGGAAACTGATGGCCAAAGCCCAGCCTCGCTATGTCTGCCAGAATTGCGGCGCCAGCCAGACCAAATGGAGCGGGCGCTGCGAATCCTGCGGCGAGTGGAACGCGATCACCGAGGAGGCGCCGCGCGAGGCGGCACCCGGCGGTCTGGGCCAGGGCGGCGGCCGCGGCCGGTCCGTCCGCTTCGAGCAGCTCGCGGATGCCAGCGTCAAGGAAGCGCCGCGCCTCGTCACCGCGATCGGCGAGTTCGACCGCGTCACCGGGGGCGGCCTCGTCCCGGCCTCGGCCCTGCTGATCGGCGGCGATCCCGGGATCGGCAAATCGACCCTCCTGCTGCAGGCCTCGGCGGCCCTCGCCAAGGCCAAGCGCGGCGCCGTCGCTTATGTCTCGGGCGAGGAATCGATCGACCAGGTGCGTCTGCGCGCGCGCCGGATGGGACTGGCCGAGGCCGCGGTCGATCTCGCCGCCGCCACCTCGGTGCGCGACATCATCGGCTCGCTCGAGACCGGCGAGGTGCCGGCCGCGGTCATCATCGATTCGATCCAGACCATGTATGTCGACACGCTGGATTCGGCACCGGGCACCGTGGCCCAGGTTCGTTCCAGCGCCGCCGAGCTCATCCGGCTCGCCAAGCGGCGCGGCTTCGCGCTGCTGCTGGTGGGCCATGTGACCAAGGAAGGCACGATCGCCGGCCCCCGCGTGCTCGAGCATATGGTCGACACGGTGCTCTATTTCGAAGGCGAGCGCGGCCATCAATATCGCATCCTGCGCGCGGTCAAGAACCGCTTCGGCCCGGCCAACGAGATCGGCGTGTTCGAGATGACGGATGGCGGGCTGGCCGAGGTCACCAACCCCTCGCGCCTGTTCCTGGCCGAGCGCCATGGCCAGGTGAGCGGCACCGCCGTCTTCGCCGGGCTCGAAGGGACGCGGCCGCTGCTGGTCGAGATCCAGGCGCTGGTGGGTCCGCCCGGCCCCGCCACCCCGCGCCGCGCCGCCGTCGGCTGGGACAGCAACCGTCTCGCCATGGTGCTGGCGGTGCTGGAGGCGCGCTGCGGCGTCGCCTTCGCTGGCCGCGATGTCTATCTGAACGTCGCGGGCGGCCTCAAGATCGGCGAGCCCGCGGCCGACCTCGCGGTCGCGGCGGCGCTGGTCTCGGCGCTGGTCGATACGGTGGTGCCGGAGGATACGGTCGTGTTCGGCGAGATCGGCCTCGGCGGCGAGGTCCGCCGCGTCAGCCAGCCGGATCTGCGCCTGCGCGAGGCCGCCAAGCTGGGATTCGCCAAGGCCCTCGTGCCGGCGCTCGGCAAGTCCGGCAAGGGCAGCGCGCCCAAGGGTGTCGCCATCGAAACCCGCGAGATCGCCCATCTCCATGAGCTGGTGGCGATGCTGGCGGCAGATCGGGAGAGAAAGAAGAAGGGCAACCCCTAAGCTGTCACCACCGGGCCCCCGGGTCCGACCAAAGGTTGGCCCGAGGACAAGCTCGACATCACGGCGATCCAGGGCCAACGAAGACTGGATGCCCGGATCAAGTCCGGGCATGACAATGTGGGTCGCGAAACGATCACATTAAGGACTGAATCAGGCAGCTTGTGATAGCTAGAGACTCCAGACCCATCGCAACGCGCCTCGCCAGCACCAGACCCTCATGACCTCAGCCGATCTCATCATCATCGCGATCCTGGCGCTGTCCGCGCTGCTCGCCTTCATGCGCGGCTTCGTGCGCGAGGTGCTGTCGATCGGCGCCTGGGTGGGTGCTGCCCTCGCCACGATCTACGGCTTCCCGATCGCCCAGCCCTATGCCCGTAAATATATCGAGGTGGCGCTCTTCGCCGACATCGCGGCCGGGGTCGCGATCTTCGTGGTGGCGCTGATCATTCTCACCATCCTGAGCCACGCCCTCTCGCGGAATGTCCGCAGCAGCGCGCTGGGAGCCGTGGACCGCTCGCTCGGTCTGCTGTTCGGGCTGGTCAGGGGTGCGGTTCTGGTATGCCTCGCCTATCTGGTGATGGCCTGGGCCATCCCGCAGGAAGATCGTCCGGTCTGGGTCGCAGAGGCGCGGACCCTGCCTCTGGTGCAGCAGGGCGCCGGCCTGCTGCTCAAGATTCTCCCCGAGTCGGCCCTGAAACAGGGCCAGGAAGCGGTGGGCAGCGCCGCCGAAGGCATCGGCCAGGCGATCGACACCGGCAAGGCCGTGCAGACCCTCACGCCCACGACTCCGACGACGCCCACCACGCCGACGGCGCCCGCGACGCCACCTGCGACAAATGGGGGTTCCGGCGGCAGCGGCTCCGGGACTGGCAATGGAGGGTCGGCCGCACCAGATTCCGGTGGCGCCAACGGGACTTCCGGCTATAACGATGCCGAACGCAAGGACCTGAACCGGTTGCTCGAAAATACCCAGCCCTGAGGGGTTGGCTCGATGGCTCCCGGATCGCCAGCCGGATCGCAAGCGTTAACCAAGGACCTCGTGATTTGACCCAGATCTCCACCCATCCCTGGGACGACGATCATCTCAAGGAAGAGTGCGGCGTCTTCGGAATTTACGGCCTCGAAGAAGCGGCCACGCACACGGTTCTGGGGCTGCATGCCCTGCAGCATCGCGGCCAGGAAGCGGCCGGTATCGTCGCCTTCGACGGGCATCGCTTCAACGCGCATCGCGAGCTGGGCCATGTCGCCGACCACTTCTCCTCGGAGAAGGTGGTCGAGCGGCTCAAGGGCTATGCCTCGATCGGCCATGTCCGATACTCGACCACCGGCGAAACGATTCTTCGCAATGTGCAGCCGCTTTTCGCCGACCTCGAGGTCGGCGGTTTCGCTTTGGCGCATAACGGCAACCTCACCAACGCCTATGCCCTGCGGCGCGACCTGGTGCGGCGTGGCTCGCTGTTCCAGTCGACCACCGACACCGAGGTCATCACCCATCTGATGGCGGCCGCCGGCCGCGGCAGCGTGGTGGAGCGTCTGACCGAGGCCCTGCTCCAGGTCGAAGGCGCCTATTCGCTGGTGGCGCTGGCCGAGGACACGGTCATCGGCGTGCGCGATCCCCTGGGCGTGCGCCCGCTCCTCATGGGCAAGCTCGGCACCGCGACCATCCTGGCCTCCGAGACCTGCGCGCTCGACATCATCGGCGCCACTTACGTGCGCGATCTGGATCCGGGCGAGATCGTCGTGATCGACCGCAACGGTGTCCGGAGCATCAAGCCGTTCCAGAAGCGCCCGCATCGCTTCTGCATCTTCGAATATATCTACTTCGCCCGCCCCGACAGCATCATCGAAGGCCACAGCGTCTACGACGCGCGCAAGCGCATCGGCGCCGAGCTCGCGCGCGAAAGCCCCGTGGATGCCGACGTGATCGTACCGGTGCCGGATTCGGGCGTGCCCGCGGCGCTGGGCTATGCCGAAGAGGCCGGCGTGCCCTTCGAACTCGGCATCATCCGCAACCATTATGTGGGCCGCACCTTCATCGAGCCGAGCGACCATATCCGCCATCTGGGCGTACGGCTGAAGCACAACGCCAACCGCCCCAAGGTCGATGGCAAGCGCGTGGTGCTGGTCGATGACAGCATCGTGCGTGGCACGACCTCGAAGAAGATCGTCGAGATGGTGCGCGCGGCCGGGGCCAAGGAGGTGCATATGCGCATCTCGAGCCCGCCCACGACCTATTCCTGCTTCTACGGCATCGACACGCCCGAGCGCAGCAAGCTCCTCGCCGCCCAGCATAACGTGGCCGAGATGGCGAAGATCATCGGCGTCGACAGCCTCGCCTTCGTCTCGATCGACGGCCTCTACCGCGCCATGGGCCAACCCAAGCGCGACAACGACAAGCCGCAATATTGCGACGCCTGCTTCACCGGCGAATACCCCACCACCCTCACCGACCAGACCGACACGGGGCCAAAGCAGCTCTCGCTGCTGACCGAGAACGCGTGAGGGTCTGAAGGTCCTGTCCCCTCCCCCCTTCAGGGGGAGGGTTAGGGAGGGGGCGAACTCGCAGACAGCAACCCTCACCCATCATCGACATCGCGCCTTCCCCCTCCCTGGCCCTCCCCCGTTCCGAGGGAGGGGATAAAAAACGAAAACCGAGCCCTCGTCCGCATGACCTCCCCCACCCCCCGCCGTCTCGAAGGCCGTGTCGCCGTCATCACCGGCGCCTCGCGCGGGATCGGCGCCGCGGTGGCCAAGCGCTTCGCGGCCGAGGGCGCGCATCTGATCCTGGTGGCGCGCACGGTGGGCGGGCTCGAGGAGATCGACGACGAGGTGAAGAAGCTCGGCGGCAGCGCCACGCTCTGCCCCTTCGATCTCACCGACTATGCCGCGATCGACCGGCTCGGCGCCGCGATCTTCGAGCGCTGGAAGAAGCTCGACATCCTGGTCGCCAATGCCGGGCTACTCGGCACGCTGACGCCGCTGGCGCATATCAAGCCGAAGGAATGGGACCAGGTGCTGGCGGTGAACCTCACCGCGAACTGGCGCCTGATCCGCAGCCTCGATCCGCTGCTGCGCGCCTCGCCCGCCGGCCGTGCCATCTTCGTGACCTCGGGCGCCGCGCAGGGCATGCGCGCCTATTGGGGCACCTACGCGGTCTCGAAGGCGGCCCTCGAGATGCTCGCCACCACCTACGCCGCCGAGACGCAGAAGACGAACTTGCGCGTCAACATGATCGACCCCGGCCGCATCCGCACCGGCATGCGCGCGGCGGCCTATCCCGGCGAGGACCCGAAGACGCTCCCGCCGCCCGAGCATGTGACCGACCTCATGGTCGATCTCGCCTCGCCGGAATGCACGAAACATGGCGAGCGGATCACGGTACCGGGATTGTGCTGACGCGCAGAATGTCCTGCTGGTCGAGCAGAACATGCATCTGTTTCTGGTACTCTCGGGTTAGGCCTATATGCCGACGGACGGGCGCGTCTTCAGGCAGGGAGCCGCACGCGAAGTCGCAGAGTATGGTGTTATTCGGACGGCTTATCTAAGGCTGTATCGGCCGGTCACGTTTGGTTGGCCCCTCTCCTTCCCAGAAAACGCGCGGCGCCGCCCGTCCCTAGCCCCCGCATATGGCGAAGGCAGGTGTTTCTTTCGATCTGAGCCGCTTCAGCCGGATGCAGCGCCGTCCTGCGTCCTGTCCACGACCTGGTATCGCCACCCGGCGATCCTCGCGGCCTGGCAAGCGGCTCGCCGTCCTGGTCTTCGGGCCCTGCCCGAAAGGCCAAGAAACATACCGATTCAATACCTAAAATTAACGATCCAACCACAGGATGGACGGAGAGCGCCGTGCCTGCCATGCCGAAGACACATCAAAGACAATGTATCTCGATCGCCTGCTCCTTCCCGTCGCTCGGAACCTGCAAGCCGTCACGGCTTATGGCAGCGCGTATGATACGTGGCTGGTCGTCATCTCCGTGCTCATCGCGGCCCTGGCCGCGTTCGTCGCGCTGTCGATCTCGGGTCGGATCGTCGCCGCAAGCTCCAGCGGCGCGCGTCTTGCTTGGACGATCGCCGGGGCCATCAGCATGGGCGGCGGCATCTGGGCGATGCATTTCATCGGTATGTTGGCGTTCTCGCTGCCCTGCGGGATCCGGTACGATCCAATCCTGACTGCAATTTCGATGGTCCCCGGCGCGATCGCCAGCGGGATTGCCCTTGTCCTGATCAGCCAGGCGGGGCGCGTCAGCATAAAGCGCCTGCTCGCCGGAGCGGTGCTGATGGGTGCCGGCATCGGGGCGATGCACTACACCGGAATGGCCGCGATGCGGCCCGAAGCGCTGCTCCTCTACGATCCGATACTGGTCGGCGCCTCGGTCGTGGTGGCGATCCTGCTCGCCGGCGCGTCGCTGGGCATCCGCATCTGGGTCCGCGGCTGGGGATTGCCCGCGCGGTACGCCAATCTGCTGTCTGCTTCCCTCATGGGTACCGCCATTTCGGGCATGCACTATACCGCGATGCAGGCCGCGATCTTCTTCCCGCTGCAAAGCCCTGTCGTGTCGGGCATATCGGTCGAGCCGACCACCTTCGCCTACCTGATCGCGCTGCTCGCCACCCTGATCGCAGCCATCACCCTGGTCGGGTCCTTCGCCGGACGTCAGAGCGAGCTTGCTTTCAAGATGGCTGTCGAAATCGCACAACGGCAGAAGCTCGAGCACGAAGCGCTGGAAGGCCGCTCGCGGCTCCAGGCGATCTTCGACGCGGTGGTCGACGCGATCGTGACGATCGACGAGGCCGGCCACATCCTGCAGTGGAGCTCCGGCGCCCAGCGGATCTTCGGCTACGCTCCCGAGGAAGTCCTCGGCAAGAGTCTGACGATCCTGATGCCGGAACCGCACCGCTCGGCGCATCATCGCTATGTCGGATCGTATCTTTCGACCGGCCGCGCGAAAATCATCGGCATCGGGCGCGAGCTGACGGCCCTACGCAAGGACGGCACCGAGTTCCCGATCGAGCTCGCTGTGGGTCAGGTTCGTAACGGCACCGAGGTCTTCTTCACCGGCATTATGCGCGACATCACCGAGCGCAAGCGGGCCGAGCAGGAAATCATCCGGGCGCGCGAGGAGGCCGAGGCCGCGACCCGCGCCAAATCGTACTTCCTCGCGACGATGAGCCATGAGATCCGCACGCCCATGAACGGCGTCCTGGGGATGGCCAGCCTGCTCGCCTCGACGCCGCTCGGTGAACGGCAGAAGCACCTTGTCGCCAGTCTTTCGCGATCGGGGCGGGCATTGCTCGCGGTCATCAACGACGTGCTGGATTTTTCCAAGATCGAAGCCGGCCAGCTCACGCTGGTCGAGATGGATTTCGATGTGCGCGAGGTGGCTGCGGAAGTCATCGACATGTTCGGCGAACGCTGCGCCAGCAAAGGGCTGGAGCTTGTCTACTTCGTCGCCGAGGAGGTGCCGTCGCGCCTGCGAGGGGATCCGGTCCGGCTACGGCAGATCCTGATCAACCTCGTCGGCAACAGCCTCAAATTCACCGAGCGCGGCGAGATCCTGGTCGAGGTCACGGTCGCGGCAGGCGGCCCGGGTCACACCGTGTTGGACTTTGCCGTCAAGGATACCGGAATCGGGATTGCGCCCGAAGATCACGCGCGGATCTTCGAGTCATTCCATCAGATCGACAACTCCATGACCCGTTCGCGCGGAGGAACCGGGCTCGGCCTCGCGATCTCGCGCCAGCTCGTCGAAATGATGGGCGGGAAAATCATGCTCGAGAGCGAGCTCGGGCGAGGGTCGCGATTCCACTTCTCGGTCCGCTGCGACCAGCTCGCCGAGCCCGAGGGGGCGGACCGCATCGTCCGCCGTATCGAACGGCCGCTGCGTACGCTGCTGGTCGACACCAACGCGCTAAGCGCGCATGTCCTGTCGCTATACCTGTCGAACTGGACGATCGATGTCGAGCAGGCATCGACCGTGGCGGAGGCCGAGGCGGCACTCCACGACAGCGTCGAGGCGGACCGCGGCTTCGATGTCGTGATCCTCGATCTCAAGGGGCTGGGTGCCCCCGGGGTCGCGCTGGCGCGCCAGATTCGGAGCGGTGCCAAGCCCGCCGAGCTCATTCTGATGATCGGATTCGACGGTTGGCTCACCGATGACACGCTCGATATGCTCCATGCCTTCGCGACGCTGACGAAGCCGGTGCGCCCCTCGGTTCTGTTCGACTGCCTCGCCTCGATTGCATCCGGGTCCCGCGAAAACGGCGTCGCGCCTTTTTTCATTCGGGCGGCTTCCGAGGGCGATCGGCATCACTTTGCCGCGCAGGTCCTTGTGGTCGAGGACAACCCCGTAAACCGGGAGGTCGCCACCGGTATCCTCGAGAACATGGGTTGCCACGTGATCACCGCGCCGAACGGCACGCACGCGATCCAGCGTCTCGCGCAAGAGCAAGTCGACTTGATCCTGATGGACTGCGAGATGCCGGAGATGGATGGGTTCGAGGCGACGAAACGGATTCGCGACCTCGAGAACCTGGTTCAGGGCCAGCCCGGGACCGAAACATCGCGGCAGCGCGTCCCGATCATCGCCCTGACCGCCCATGCGCTCGCCGACATCCGCGAAAAATGCCTCAAATCCGGCATGGACGATTTCCTGGTCAAGCCGTTCGACGAGCGTCAGCTGGGCGAGGCGCTGGGCCGCTGGCTGCCGCCGCGCCAGGGCGGCATGTCATCCAGCATCGCAGAGACGCCACCTCCCGAAGTCCCTGCGGCGGCGGCCGCGTTTTCTGCCATCGATGGCAGCGTCATCGACAGCGTCCGGACGTTCAAGGGTAAAAACGGCCGTGAGCTCTTGAAACGCATCGTCATGCAGTTCACGGAAAACGCGCCTGCGGTCGCGGCCACGATCCGCACCGCGACCATTGCGGGCGAGCCGGAAACCGCATGGCGCGCCGCGCATGGCCTGAAATCGAGCGCTGCCGCGCTGGGCGCCATGAGGCTGTCTCGAAGCTGCGCCAAGATCGAGACCTTGGCCCGGGAGACGGGCATTGAATCCGTGCGCGACTTGCTGGACGAGCTTGACGCCGAGGTCGCCGCCGCGGTGCACGGGCTGACGCAGCTATCGGGAGATACCCATGCCGCCTAGTGCCGCCAGCAATGGTCTGATCCTCGTGGTCGACGACGACGACATCATCCGTTCCATGATGCGCGCCGAGCTCGAGGAGGAAGGCTTTACCGTCATCGAAGCGACCGACGGCGAGGCGGCCTACCGGCTCTGCGCGGAGAGCAAGCCGGATCTCCTGGTGGTCGATGTGATCATGCCGGGAATGGACGGATTCGAGCTGTGTCGGGTGTTGCGCAACGAGAACGCCACCACTTATGTGCCGATTCTGATGGCGACGGGTCTCGACGACGTGGCATCGATCGAGACGGCTTACGAGGCGGGCGCCACCGACTTCATCTCGAAGCCCCTCACCTGGGTCATTCTGACCCACAGGATCCGCTATATGCTGCGCGCCGCGCGGGCCTTCACCGAAACCCGGCAGAACCAGGATCGGCTGCTGGTGGCCATCGAAGCGGCCGAGGCCGCGAATCAGGCCAAGACCGAGTTCCTCGCCAATATGAGCCATGAGCTGCGCACGCCCCTCAATGCGATCATCGGGTTCTCCGACCTCATCGGCAAGCGCGCCTTCGGGCCGATTCAGGAGAAATATCTGGAATATGCCGGCCATATCGGCGAGAGCGGGACGCATCTGCTGTCGATCATCAACGACATCCTGGATCTCTCCAAGGCCGAGGCCAATCGATTGGCGTTGGACGAAGGTACCGTTGATATTCAACGCGTCGTCGCCGTCAGCGCCAACGTCCTCCAGGACATGGTGCGCAAGGCGGAGATCGACTGCGGCGTCACGGTAGAAGACGGTTTGCCGGCCTTCCGTGGGGACGCGGTGAAGCTGCGCCAGATTCTCATCAACCTGCTGGGTAATGCGATCAAGTTCACGCCTGCCGGCGGCACGGTGTCGCTGACGGTCGGGCGCGGGCCGGATGGCGGGCTCTCCTTCATGATCCGCGATACCGGGATCGGCATCCCCGCCGACAAGATACCGGTGGCGCTGGCCCCCTTCGGCCAGGTCGATAGCCGCCTTGCCCGCCGGTTCGGCGGCGCCGGGCTGGGCCTGCCGCTGACCAAGCGGCTCATCGAGCTCCATGGCGGCACGATGCAGATCACAAGCGAAGTGAACGCGGGGACGACGGTGCGGGCGTCATTTCCGCCAGAGCGCTTCCTGGGGAAGGCCAGCGCGGGTGCCTCGCCGGAAGATCAGACAAACGCCGGACGCACGGACGCTTACCAGCCGAACGTCGGCCGGTCGTTCGGCCGCTGACCGGAATCGTTGGGCCTGTCATAAGGCTCCCAGCCGGCCGACATCGGCAGGCCCCGCCGGCCATCGCGATCCGATTCCGGGGCCATTACCCAATTCCCCCTTGGACCGTTCGCCTCACGGCGTGCCCTGCAACGCCGAGAAGGTCCATTTGTCCTGCACGCTGGCGCGGCGGGCTTGCCAACCGACGGGGAGATCCTCGATGCCGGCGAGCGACGGGTCGATCCGCAGCGCTTCTTCCTTCGCGATCATGGCCGGCCGGGGGCCGAGATCGTCCGAGGGGCCGTAGAAGATCCAGCCGAAGGGATAGGGATCATGGACGACCCAGAGAATGGGCGCCTTGCCCTGGGCGATGTCCGGGGTGGTGACGATGGCGGGCGCGAGATCGCTGTCCCAGCGGTCGCGGCCCGCTTCGCCCGACATGGCGCAGCCGCCGAGCGCAACCGCGAAAAACAGGGCCGCCACGAGTCCGCGCGCGGTTCTCATGCTGCTCCGAGGGGTCGTTCGCCCGACATCGTCTCACTCCGCCCCATGCCACTCCGACCGGGCCCACTCGTCGGTCACGCTGTTGCGGCGTGCCTGCCAGCCGACCGGCAGATCCTCGATATCGGCCAGCGACGGGTCCAGCCGCAAGGCCTCTTCCTTCGTGATCGCCACCGGGCGCTGGCCGAGGATGTTGGAGCCGTCATAAAGCGCCCATCCATAAGGGTATTTGTCATGGACGACCCAGAGGATTGGTGATTTCCCCTGGGCGATGGCAGCCGTGGTGACCAGCGCCGGCGCGGCGTCGCTGTCCCACCTGTCATGCTCCGCCTCTCCCGAGAATGAGCAGCCGCCGAGCCCGACAGCCAGGAAGAGCGCCGCCGCGATGCCGCGCGCCGCTCTCACGCCGCCCCCATCGGTCGCTCGCCCGCCACTGTCGTGCGGTGCATGAGCCGGCGCTGACCGTCGTAATCATTGACCGCGTAATGCATGGCGCAGCGATTGTCCCAGATCGCGAGATCATGAGTCCGCCAGCGCAGCCGGCAAGTGAACTCCGGTTGAACCGCATGGCCGAACAGGAAGCGGAGCAGCGGCCGGCTTTCTTCCTCGGTCATGCCCTCGATGCGTGTCGTATAGATCGAGTTGACGAAAAGCGCCTTGCGCCCCGTCACCGGATGCAACCGCACGATCGGGTGTGCCACCTCGCGATCAGCCTCGGGCCGGTTGCGCTCGATGCCGATCGAGCGCGAGACCTTGAGGTCCGCCGACACGCCATCGACTCCATAGGGCTTGCCGGTATGGATCGCCTTCAGGGGATCGAGCATGCGCTTCATGCCGTCCGACAGCGCCTCATAGGCGAGATACATGTTGGCGAAGAGCGTGTCGCCGCCATGGCTCGGCACCTCGCGCGCATAGAGCAGCGAGCCCAGGGGCGGCTCCTCGAGGACGCTGAAAT
>NZ_JBOHKS010000166.1:0-26212 GCF_050729195.1 Hypericibacter sp. | reverse complement strand
GCACGCCGGCTTCCGAGAGCGGGCTGTCGATCACCTCGAGCTTGGCCTGCTTCTCGCGGATATTGTTGACCGGCAGATATTCGTCCTCGTTCTCCTGGTCGATCAGCACCGCATGGCGCTGGGAGAAGGTGCCGCGGCCGACATCCTGGCCCGACAGCCGGACCGGCGCGCCTTCGACCAGGAGGCTGCCGAAAGCGAGCGCTTCCGCAGTGGCCCAGTCGATATTCTCGCCACTTTCGATCGCCTGGCGTTTGGCGTCGAGCTGGCGGACGATCTTGCGGTTGAGATTGAAACCGGCCGGCACGGTGCAGAGGGCGTTGCCGATCTCCTTGAGCTCCTGCATCGGCATGGCCGTCTCGCCGCGGCGGTCGTCGCCGGACGCGATCTCGAGCCCGCTCCAGGCGCCCTCGAGCCAGTCGGCCTTGTTCGGCTTGAAGCTCTTGGCGTTCTCGAGCGCCTCTTCGAGCTGCTTTTGGAACTCCGCCACCATGCCCGCCGCCTCGGCCTCGGTCAGCGTGCCTTCGCGCGCGAGGCGCTCGGCATAGAGCTGGCGGGTGGTCGGCATCTGCGCGATCCGCTTATACATCAGCGGCTGCGTGAACATCGGCTCGTCGCTCTCGTTATGGCCGTAGCGGCGATAACAGAACATGTCGACCACGACGTCATGCTTGAAGCGCTGACGGTATTCGGTCGCGATGCGCGCCACATGCACGGTCGCTTCCGGATCGTCGCCGTTCACATGGAAGATCGGCGCCTGGATGATCTTCGCGACCTCCGAGCAATAGGGGCCGGAGCGCGATTGCACCGGATCGGTGGTGAAGCCGATCTGGTTGTTGACGATGAAATGGATGGTGCCGCCGACGCGATAGCCCTTGAGATCGGAGAGATCAAGGGTCTCGGCCACCAGCCCCTGGCCGGCGAAGGCGGCGTCGCCATGCATCAGGATCGGCATCACCTCGTCGCGATCGAGATCGCCGCGTTGCTCCTGCTTGGCGCGAACCTTGCCCAGCACGACCGTGTTCACCGCCTCGAGATGGGAGGGGTTCGCGGTCAGGGAGAGATGGACGGTCAGGCCGTCGAACTCGCGGTCGGAAGAGGTGCCCAGATGATACTTCACGTCGGCCGAGCCCTGGACGTCCTCGGGGTTGGCCGGGTTGCCCTGGAACTCGGAGAAGATCGCCGAGAAGGGCTTGCCCATGAAGTTGGCAAGCGTGTTGAGGCGCCCGCGATGGGGCATGCCGATCACCAGCTCTTTCACGCCGATCTGGCTGCCGCGCTTGATGATCTGTTCCAACGCCGGGATCATGCTTTCGCCGCCGTCGAGGCCGAAGCGCTTGGTGCCGGTATATTTCTTGTCGAGGAACCGCTCGAAGGTCTCGGCCGCCGTCAGCCGCTCGAGGATCGCGCGCTTGCCCTTGTCGGTGAAGTTGGTCTGGTTGCGGATGCTTTCGATGCGTTCCTGGATCCAGGTCTTCTGCTCGGGATCCTGGATATGCATGAACTCGACGCCGATATTCCCGCAATAGGTCTCGCGCAGGATCGCCATGATCTGGCGCAACGTCGCATATTCGTGGCCCAGCACGTTGTCGATGAAGATCGGCCGGTCCATGTCGGCTTCGGTGAAGCCGTAGGAGGTCGGATCGAGCTCGGGATGCTTTGGGCGCGGCTTCAGTTGCAGCGGATCGAGATTGGCCTCGAGATGGCCGCGGACGCGATAGGCGCGGATCATCATCAGCGCGCGGATCGAATCGGTCGCGGCAGCGCGGATCACATCGCCTTCGACGCGCTCCGTGAGCTTGGCCGCACCGTTCTCACGCACCGCCGCCGGGGTCGCATGGTCGTGACCATTGATGATTTCGCCGTTCCGGCGGGGTGCCCAGCTGGCGCCCTCCAGATCCTTCGCCACATTGGGCGCTTCGTCCGCCAGTTCGGCGAAGAAGCCGCGCCAGGAGGCATCCACCGACTGGGGATCCTCGAGATAGCGGGCATAGAGCTCGGTGATGAAGGCGGCGTTCGGGCTGGATAGAAACGTCGTGGGGTCGTTGCGCATCATTCGTTCGGTTGTTGTTGCAGGAGCCTTCTAGGCTCTCGACCCTGTCAATATGGTTAACAGGGTCTTTCGGCTCGCGACCTCTTCCCCCAAGGAAGGCGCTCGCCGGAAAACCCGTCGGGACCGAGCGAACGGCCCGGCGGGCTAATGGCTAGCGCAGTACCTTTAACATTGTACTGCCAAGGCTTGCGGGCGACTCCGCGACGGCGATTCCGGCGCTCCGCATGGCCTCGATCTTGTCCCCGGCCCCGCCTTTGCCACCCGAGATGATGGCGCCGGCATGGCCCATGCGCCGGCCCGGGGGGGCCGACACGCCGGCGATGAAGCCGACGACGGGCTTTTTACGCTTGTCGTGTTTCAGAAATTCGGCGGCATCCTCTTCGGCCGAACCGCCGATCTCGCCGATCATGACGATACCCTTGGTCTCCGGATCGCCCAGGAACATATCCAGGCAATCGATGAAATTGGTGCCGTTGACCGGGTCGCCGCCGATGCCGATGCAGGTGGACTGCCCGAGACCGGCCGCCGTGGTCTGAGCGACCGCCTCGTATGTAAGTGTCCCTGACCGGGAAACAATCCCGATCGAGCCCCGCTTATGGATGTGGCCCGGCATGATGCCGATCTTGCAGGCGTCGGGGGTGATGACCCCGGGGCAGTTGGGGCCGACCAGCCGGGTCTTGGAACCCTGGAGGCCGCGCTTCACGCGGACCATGTCGAGGACCGGTATACCCTCGGTGATGCAGACCGCGAGCGCCACCCCGGCGGCGACCGCCTCGAGGATCGCGTCGGCGGCGAAAGGCGGGGGCACATAGATCGCCGAAGCCGTGGCGCCGGTCTTCTGGACCGCTTCGGCGACGGTGTCGAACACCGGCAGATCGAGATGGGTGGTGCCGCCCTTGCCGGGCGTGACGCCGCCGACCATGCGGGTGCCATAGGCGATCGCCTGCTGGCTGTGGAAGGTGCCTTGCGAGCCGGTGAAGCCCTGGCAGATGACTTTCGTGTCACGATCGACGAGGACGGCCATCAGGCGGCTTCCTTGACCGCGCGCACGATCTTCTCGGCCGCGTCGGCGAGATTGTCGGCGGAAAGAACCTTGAGCCCGCTCTCGGCGAGGATCTTCTTGCCGAGCTCGACATTGGTGCCTTCGAGGCGCACGACCAGCGGCACCTTGAGCGCCAGCTCGCGCGCGGCCGCGACCACGCCCTCGGCGATGACGTCGCAGCGCATGATGCCGCCGAAGATATTGACCAGGATGCCCTTCACGTTCGGATCGGAGAGGATGATTTTGAACGCGATGGTGACGCGCTCCTTGGTGGCGCCGCCGCCGACATCGAGGAAGTTCGCGGGCGCGCTGCCATAGAGCTTGATGATGTCCATCGTCGCCATGGCGAGGCCGGCGCCGTTGACCATGCAGCCGATGCTGCCGTCGAGCTTGATGTAGTTGAGGCCGTATTTGCCGGCTTCGATCTCGGAGGGATCTTCCTCGTTCTCGTCGCGCAGCTCGGCCACGTCGGGATGACGGAAGAGGCCGTTATCGTCGAAATTCATCTTGGCATCGAGCGCGATCACCTCGCCCTTGCCGGTGACGACCAGCGGGTTGATCTCGACCACCGAGGCATCGAGCTCGTTGAAGGCGCGCCAGCAGGAGGTCACGAACTTGATGCAGGACTTGACCTGATCGCCCTCGAGCCCGAGCCCGTAGGCGACCTGGCGCGCATGATGCGGCATCAGCCCGGTCGCCGGATCGACCGGCACCTTGATGATCTTGTCGGGGGTCTTGGCCGCGACCTCCTCGATCTCGGTCCCGCCCTCGGTCGAGGCGATGATGGTGACGCGCGACGACCCGCGATCGACCAGGAGCCCCAGATAGAGCTCGCGGCGGATATCGACACCTTCTTCTATATAGAGACGGCGCACGACGCGGCCCTGTGGACCGGTCTGCTTGGTGACCAGGGTCATGCCCAGGAGCGCCTTGGCGTAGTCGCGCACCTCGGCGACGGACTTGGCGATCTTCACGCCCCCGGCCTTACCGCGGCCGCCGGCATGGATCTGCGCCTTCACGACCCAGACGCTGCCGCCCAGCTGCTTGGCGGCAGCTTCGGCTTCGTCGACCGTAAAGGCAACGACGCCGCGTGGAACGGCGACGCCAAACTTGGTGATCAGGCTCTTCGCCTGGTACTCGTGAATGTTCATCGGCCTAAGAAGGGCAAGAGTGCTGGCGGCGGCACCCGGCCTTGCGACCCGACTGTTTTTGCAGGGCGCATAATCTAGCAACTTCCCGGGACAGCGCAAGCGCCGCCCACGAGTCGGCAACCAGATCCGGGATACCGCCGCCTTAGGCCTTCAGAACGACTGACGGCCGTATTAGATCTTCTTCTTGGACTTCGCCTTGGCCTTTTTCTTGGCGGCCTTTTTCGGCGAGGCCTTCTTCGCAGCCGGCTTAGCCCGGCGCTTTGTGGTCCGCTTCATTTTGTAACTCCTCTCTGAATTTTCCTCATCTCATCGATGAGGCCCCTAACGGCCGAAACCGATTTGTCGAACAGGGCTTTTTCGGCCTTGTTCAGGTCGATCTCGACCACTCTCTCCACGCCGCCAGCGCCGATGACTACCGGCACACCGACATAGAGCCCTGTTACCCCGTACTCCCCATTGAGCTGGGCAGCACAGGGTAGAACGCGTTTCTTATCCAAAAGATAAGACTCGGCCATTTCGATCGCGGCGGCCGCCGGCGCATAGAAGGCGGAGCCCGTCTTCAGGAGCCCCACGATCTCCGCACCGCCGTCGCGCGTACGCTGGACGATGGCATCGAGCTTCTCTTGAGAAATCCAACCCTTCTTCACCAGGTCCGGCAACGGAATGCCGGCCATGGTCGAGTAGCGGACCAGCGGCACCATGGTGTCGCCATGTCCACCCATGACGAAGGCGGTCACGTCCTGGACCGAGACGCCGAGCGCCTCGGCCAGGAAATAGCGGAAGCGCGCGCTGTCGAGGACGCCCGCCATGCCGACCACACGTTCGGCCGGCAGGCCGCTCTCCTCGCGCATCACCCACACCATCACGTCGAGCGGGTTGGTGATGACGATGACGAAGGCCTTGGGGCAATACTTCTTGATCGCCTTGCCGACGGTGGAAACGACCTTGCCATTGATGCCAAGGAGGTCGTCTCGACTCATGCCGGGCTTGCGGGGGATGCCGGCGGTGACGATCACCACATCGGCGCCCTTGATGGCGGCATAATCATTGGCTCCGACAAGCCGTGCATCGAAGCCCTCGATGGGGCTGCTCTGCGCGATATCGAGAGACTTGCCTTGCGGAACGCCCTCGACGATGTCGAACATCACCACGTCGCCGAGCTGCTTCAGCCCAGCCAGAAGCGCGAGAGTTCCGCCGATATTGCCTGCACCCACAAGCGCGATTTTTTGGCGCGCCATTCTCATTCCCTTGTTCGTCCGCGGAACCCGATTTTTTTCTCATTCGGGCAACGCATACCTGATGTCGAATCAGGCCTGGGCATATCACTAGACCTAGTGTCAATACCCTCTTTTAACATCAAGAGCAAGTGTGTTGAACAAAAATTTCAACATTCACGTCAAATGATGCCGTTCGCGATAGCCGTCGGACTGCATTTCGACGAGCCGAGAATGGGTCCGGCGATACTCGAATTCGATGTCGTCGCTCGCCGCGAGTGACTCGATCGGCGCCTCCGCGGTCATCGCGAGAAGCGAGCGATGTTCGTAGAGCTCGTCGACCAGCGTGATGAATCTTTTCCCCTCGTTGCGACGCTCCGGCGTGAAGCGCGGCACGCCTTCGAGCAGCAGAGTATGGAAGTGAGTCGCGAGCGTCAGATAGTCGGCCGCACCCAGCGGACGGCCGCAGAGCGCGGCGAAGGTCATGAAGGCCGTCCCTTTGGCGGCGCGCATTATTTCGAATTGGCGCCCCTGCACGGTGAAGCTCGCCAGATCGCCCTTCGCGCCGTCCGTCAGCACCGTCCAGATCTCATCGAGCTGCGCGCTCGCCGTCGCACCCAGCGGATGGAAATAGAGCGGACGACCCTTCATGCGCAGGAGCCGGTAGTCGGTCGGACCGCCCAGCTCGAACAGGTCGAGCTGCTCGGAGAGGAGCGCGATGAAGGGGAGGAAGCGCTCGCGCTGGAGCCCGTCGCGATAGAGGTCGGCGGGGGCGGTGTTGGAGGTCGCCACCACCACCACACCTTTCTGAAAAAGCGCCTCGAAAAGCCGGCCGAGGAGCATTGCGTCGGCGATATTGGTCACCTGGAACTCGTCGAAACAGAGCAGCCAGCTCGATTCCGCGACTCGGGTCGCCAAGGCCGGAATCGGATCGCCCTCGTTCGTCTGGCGCCACTCATGCATCGACTGGTGCATCTCGAGCATGAACTCATGGAAATGGACCCGCCGCTTCGCCGGGATGGGCACGGTCTCGAAGAACAGATCCATCAGCATGGATTTGCCGCGCCCGACCGGGCCGAAGATATAGAGACCCTGCGGCGCCGGTTCCTGGGCGCGGCGCACCAGCCCCAGCCGCTCGCGCCAGCTCTTCGACCCGCCGCCCGGCCGGTAATTCAGAAGCGCGTGATAGAGGAGCTGCAGTTTTTCCGCCGCCATAGCCTGGCGCGGATCGGCGGCGATGGCGCCCGACGCGACCAGGGCGCGGTAGCGCGGGAGCGGTCCCTGCCCCTCCCCGCCGCCGAGATCGGGCGCCGCTTCCGGACGCTTGGCGGATCCGGCCTCGGCTGTCATCGGCCTCCCGACACATCCACGATGGTGCCGGTCACATAGCTCGCATGGGGCGAGAGCAGGAAGACGATGGTCTTGGCGACCTCGAGCGCGGAGCCGACCCTTCCCAGCGGCACGCTGCCGACCAGCCGCTTCAGCCGGCCGGCATCGCCGACGGAGCCATGGATCTCGGTCAGGATCAGGCCGGGCGAGACGGCGTTGACGCGGATCCCTTCGCGCCCGACCTCGCGCGCCAGCCCGATCGTCATGCTGTCGACGGCACCCTTGGACGCCGCGTAATGCACGAACTCGCCGGGGCTGCCGAGGGTCGAGGCGCGCGACGAGACATTGACGATGGCGCCGCCGCTGCCGCCATTGCGGGTCGACATGCGCTTGACGGCCTCGCGCGCGCAGAAGAAGGCGCCGATCACATTGAGGCGCATGACCGCTTCCAGCGTCTCCGCCGTCAGGTTCTCGACCCGGCCGCTCGACCCGATGATGCCGGCATTGTTGACCAGCCCGTAGATCGGACCGAACCGCGCCTCGGTCTCTTCGAACAGGCTGATGACCTGGTCTTCCTGCGAGACATCCGCCTGGATCGCGACGGCCGTGCCGCCGGCCTTCTCGATCGCCTGCACGGTGCGAGCCGCGGCCTTGCCGTTGCTGTTGTAATTGACCGCCACGCGATAGCCTTGCGCCGCCGCGAGGCGCGCGGTCGCGGCGCCGATGCCGCGGCTGCCACCGGTGACCAGCAATACCGGTCCCTTGCCTGACTTGCTCCGAGTCGCCATGGCGCTCAATCTATCCGAACCGCCGGGAACGGAAAGTCCGGCGTGGCGGGCGCCCGCCGAAATCGAGGCGCCCTGACGGATCGAGGAGACAGCTCATGAACGAAGACGTCTTCAACATGTCGCTGCGGAAATTCCTGAAGCAGGTCGGCGTGACCTCGCAGCGCGCCATCGAGGTCGCTGTCCGCGAGGCGGCCGCCCAAGGCCGGATCAAGGGCAAGGGACCGCTCAAAGCCCGGATGACGCTCACGATCGATTCGATCGGGCTTCGGCATGAGGTCGAGGAAGAGATCGAGGTCGGCTGAGGCTCAGCCCAGCCCGCGGGCCAGCGCGTTCACCAGCTGGCGGGCGACCGTCCGGTTGGGATCGAGATTGGGATTGAAGATGGTCACATTGAGCCCGACCGCGCGGCCGCTGCCGATCGCCGCCTTCAGAACCGCGACCAGCTCCTCGAAATCGAGGCCGTCGCTCATCCGATAGTCCACCGCCGGCATGACCGCGTCGTCGAGCACGTCGACGTCGAGATGGATCCAGAATCCCTGCCGGTCGCTGCCGGCGAGCTGGCGCACCGCCGCCGTGGCCGCTTCCAGCACGCCGGCCTTGCGGACCGTCTGCAGGTCGAGGACCGTGATATCGGTCTCGCGCACATCCTGGCTGCCGTATTTGAGGGCGACCGCCGTGTCTCGGTGCCCGAAGAGCACGATGTCCTCGTCGCGGACATAAGGACGGCCGCCATCGATATCGGTCACGATCGCGGGGCCCCGGCCCGAAACCAGCGCCAGATCCATGTCCGCCGCCTCGCCGGTGAGCGAGGCCTCCGGCTGGTAGAAATCGGCATGGCCATCGAGGAACAACAGGCCGTAGCGCCCCCGCCGGCGCAGGCCCAGCAGGCAGCCCAGAAGGATGCTGCAATCGCCGCCGAGCACGACCGGGAACTCGCCCTGATCGACGACGGCGCCGACCTCGTCGGCAAGGCGCGGCGAGTACTCGGCGATCCCCTGCGGATTGAGCATCCGCGTGTCCGGGTCGCGGATCGGATCATAGTCCGGCGGCTCGACCCGTCCGGCACGCCTGGCGTCCAGCGCCCGCGCCAGACCCAGCTGCAGCAGAACCTCGGGTGCGCGCTCGACACCGCTGGGCCAAAGCCCCAGCGGCGAAGGCGCTTCGATGATGGCGAACCGGGTCATGGACTCTCTCCCTTGGGGTCGCGTCAGGGGTTGGCCTGGATCAGAGCAGCCGTGTATTGCTGCTGCGCCGCGAGCAACCCCTTCAATACATCTTCTTCCGCCGGCCATTGCAGATTGATCGAAGCCGGAACGCCGTTGAGCAGGGTCAGCGCGGCGATGCCCGCCTGGGGCAGCTTCTTGCCGCCGGTATCCAGCGTGGTCAGGATGCCGATATAGATCGCGCTGTCGTCCTGATGCAGGGCGCCCAGAAACTGGTTGTCGGTGATCTGCCCGATCTCGAGCTTCTGGTTGACCTCCTTGGTGATCGCCGCGAAATCGACGCTGGCGACCTGGCCCACGAGGGCCGCGACATAGCTTTGCCGGGGAACGCTGAGCGCATAGGTCGATCCATTCTCGACCGGCACCATGACATTCCCGAAATGGCGCATGTTCTGGATCTTGCCGGCATGCCAGTCCTCGAGCTCGGTGCAGAGGGCGAAGTTCAGCAACACCTGATTGACGCCCGCTTGCGAGCGTTCCAGAAGCGTCGTCAGCCCGTCATCGTCTTTCCGGCTCCGGTCGAGCGGGCAATATCCCTCAGGCGGCGTCAACGACAGCGTCTTGCCGGCAATCTGAAATTGCTCGGCGCTCGCGGCCGAAACCGGGAGCAACAGGCCTATAAGGATGACGGCGATGAGACGCATGGAGAGCTCCTTTTGACGAAGCTGGCAGCCTTCAAGGATTCTTTCGGATCAACTCAGCGACATAAGCCTTCTGCGCATCGATAAGCTTGTCGAACGCGCCTTTGCCCATCGGTCGATAGAGATTCACGGAGGCGGGCACCGAACCCAGCATCGTGACGGCGCCGACGCCGGCCAAGGGATACTTCTTGCCGCCGACCTCGAGCACGCCGAGAAAGCCGACATAGAGCCCATTCTGGTCCTGGTCGAGAAGGCCGAGAAGCTGCGGGCCCGAGGCCTGGCTGTTGGTAATCTTGCTGCTCGGTTGATCTTCGATCCGTTCGACATCGACGGGATCGAGCTTCGGGACCTTGGGCGCCATGATGTCGAGATATTTCTGGCGCGACAGGGGCAAGGGCTGCGGCGCGCCGGGGTAGTTGAGCGGCAGCATGATGCGGCCGAACTCGCTGAAGGCGGCGGCGCCGGTTCGCCATTGAGGGAACTCGTCGCAGCGGCCGAACTGCAGCACCACCTGGTTCTTGCCGGCCTGGGCATCTTCGGCCCGCTGCATCGCCGCCGCATCGAACACATTGCCGCGGTCATAAGTGCAGGAACCTGCGGGCGGCTCGAGCGAGAGTGCCTTGCCGCCGACGGTCACGTCCTCCGCCGCCAGCGGGCCCGCGAAGGCCAGCAGCATCGCGAGCGCCACGATCCCAGCACGCATGCAGTCAGTTCCCCCGGGGCCATGAAACGACGCTTGCATGCCCCGTCGGCCGATGAAGGCCCGGCGAGGATGGAATCCGATGGCGCTTAGCGGCGCGCCACCATCAGCTTCTTGATCTCGGCGATGGCCTTGGCCGGATTGAGGCCCTTCGGACAGGTCTTGGTGCAGTTCATGATCGTGTGGCAGCGATAGAGCCGGAACGGATCCTCGAGATTGTCGAGCCGTTCGCCGGTGAATTCATCGCGGCTGTCGGCGATCCAGCGATAGGCCTGCAGCAGGATCGCCGGCCCCAGATAGCGATCGCCGCTCCACCAATAGCTGGGACATGAGGTGCTGCAGCAGAAGCAGAGGATGCATTCCCAGAGCCCATCGAGCCTGGCGCGCTCCTCGGGGCTCTGCGGATGCTCGCGGCCGGGGGCGGGCGACTTGGATTTGAGCCAAGGCTCGATCGAGGCATATTGCGCGTAGGCGCGGTTGAGATCGGGCACCAGATCCTTCACCACCGACATATGGGGCAGCGGGTAGATCTTCACCTCGCCCTTCACCTCGTCGATATATTTGGTGCAGGCGAGCGTGTTGGTGCCGTCGATATTCATGGCGCAGCTGCCGCAGACCCCCTCGCGACAGGAGCGGCGGAAGGTCAGCGTCGAATCCATCTCGTTCTTGATCTTGATCAGCGCGTCCAGAACCATCGGACCGCATTTGTCGAGATCGACCTCGTAGGTATCGAGCTGGGGCGTCTCGCCCGAATCCGGATTCCAGCGATAAACCTTGAAGTTGCGGATGCGCTTCGCCCCGGCCGGCGCCTTGTGGGTCTGTCCGGTCCGAATCTTGGAATTGGCGGGCAGGGCGAACTCGGCCATCGTCGTTCGAATCCTCTCTCCAGGCAGATGTCATGCGGGCGGTCCGTCGCGACCCGGGCTGCCCCGATCGGCAAGGCTACGCGCTTTTAGACGCGATTCGATGCCAAAGGATTAACTAGCTGTTTTCGTTCGTCTTTGCCAGTCCGACCGGGGTCTCGTTGCGCATCTCCAGATAGCCATAGCCGATCGCGAGTCCGGCCCCGATCCAGACCAGGTCGCGCGCGCGCCGGACCAGCGCCACCGCCACCCCGACCGAAGGCTCGCCGGCAAAGGCACCGTAGAGGAGCAGGAAGGCCCCCTCGACCGCGCCCAGGCTCCCCGGAATGAGGCCGGTGGCCTGGCGGACCAGTTGGACGACGGCTTCGATGATCAGGATCTCGGGCAATGTGAGCGGATAGCCCAGCAGGCTCGAGATGACAAAGAGCTCGACCGCTCCCAGGAGCCAGCCGGCGAAGGCGAGGGCGAGGGCGGCGCCAAATCGCGGCGCGGCCTCGACATAGAGGCGACGGAGCTCGCGATCGACGGCGCGGATCTCGTTGAGGAAGCGCTCCAGCCCGGCGGCAAAACGGAAACGATGGATGAAACCTGCCAGCCGCGAGGCGACACGAAAGCGCTGCACCAGGAAGAAGCCCAGGATCCCGCCGGTGAAGAGCAGCGAACCGATGCCGATCGCCGTGACCGTGTCGGACCCCAATGCCGGCTCGCGCAGCATCAGCGCATAGGCGATGCCGAGGAAGGGCAGGAAGGACAACAGCAGCGAGGTGCGCGCGACCAGGAGCGAGGCCACGGTCTCGCGCGGATCCAATCCCCGATGCTTGACCAGGATCAGCCCCTTGGCCGGCTCGCCGCCGAGCCCGCCCAAGGGCGTCAC
The DNA here is from genome assembly GCF_050729195.1 of Hypericibacter sp. Lineage (NCBI taxonomy): Bacteria > Pseudomonadati > Pseudomonadota > Alphaproteobacteria > Rhodospirillales > Dongiaceae > Hypericibacter > Hypericibacter sp. The sequence goes on along the minus strand of NZ_JBOHKS010000166.1, from coordinate 14,337 downwards.
CACATTCAGCATCTCGCCCACGAGCCGGACCTTCCAGAGCCAGAGCCAGGGGCGGAGCTTGAAAGGCAGCGCCGGCAGCACGGCGAGCCAGCTCGCGACATCGGCGCTGAAGACCAGGGCCGCCGCCGCCATCACCAGGAGGAAGCCCCAGCCGAGCCGGCCAAGCAGGACCAGCACCTGCGCCAGATCGATGCTGGCCAGCACGGCCACCAGCAGGCCGGCGCCGATCGCCACCATCGCCAGCTTGACCCAGAGTCGGGACGGAATCGGTTTCGCCATCGTCAAGGAGCCGGTTGCGGAAAGCGCCGCGTGCTCACGCCGCGGGGCGCAGCATGCGTCGATGCAGCCAGGCGAAATAGACCGCGAAGAGCGGCGTCACCGCCGCCGAGACATAGAGCAGCGGCAAACCCCAGCCGAGCCAGACGATGATCGGGATGAGGATCGTGGAATCCTCCGCATCGAAACCGGCCATGCTGGGCAGCTCGGCCGCGCGCAGGCCCTTCTGGCCCTCGGCCCACATCACCACGCCGAGGATGAACATGACGGCGAAGCCGGCCAGGAAGCCCAGCGCCACGGTCCAACCCCCGAGAGCGGTGAAACGCAACCCGATTCCCAGACCAATGAAGATCGCTGCGTTACAGACCGAATCCGAGATCAGATCGAAATAATGGCCGAACTTGCTCAGTTTCCCGGACAGGCGCGCCAGGATCCCGTCGGCCCGGTCGAGCAGCATGGAGATGATGAAGAAGCCCCCACCGATACTGAGCCAGATATCGCTGCCCTCGGCATAGGCCGCGGCGGCGGCCAACCCGAAGCCCAGCCGCAGGGTCGTGATCTGGTTCGGGGAGACCGAGGTGCCGACCAGCGGCCGCACCAGGGGTGTTACCAGACGATGGATCCAGGTGTTGTGGCTCATGGCTTCAGGGTCCGTCGTAATATTATTGACTTATTAACGCGGCGGCCCTTAATCACGGCGCTAGCAAGGGAAAGGTCCGCTGAAAAGCGTGACCTGGGGACAGTAGGAAATCTTGCCGAGATTGGCCATAGATAAGCTCGACCTGAGCCAGGTCGAGCAGTTCAAGAAGCATGGATTCACCGTCCTGCGCCATGCCTTCGACGGCGAAGCCGTGGCCCAGTTCGACGCCTGGGCGACCGACCTCGTGCAGCAGCCCGAGGTCTCGGGCCGCCAGTGGGTCTATCGCGACCCGAGCCTGCTCGATCCCCAGGAACGCATCATCACCCGGATCGAGCGGATCTCGCCCTTCCATCAGGGTTTCGAATCGCTGACCCTCGCCCTCAAGCCGCTGGTCGAGCAGCTGCTGGGCGAGCCGGCCGCACTCTTCAAAGAGAAGATCAATTTCAAGTTCCCCGGCGCCGACGGCTTCAAGCCGCATCAGGACGCGCAAGCCGGCTGGAACAACTATGCGGATTTCTTCGTCTCGGCCCTGGTCTGTTTCGACGAAGCGACCGCCGCCAATGGCTGCCTGCAGATCGTCGACAATTACGAGCATAAGGGCCTCGCCCGCCTGTGGGAGCCGCTGACCGAGAGTGACCTCGCCGGCATGCATTGGGTCGATCTTCCGACCCAGCCCGGCGACATCATCTTCTTCGACAGCTATGTGCCGCACGCCTCGCAGCCCAACATGACCGACGGGATGCGCCGCATCTATTACGCCACCTACAACCGGGCGTCGGCGGGCGAGCTCATGGAGCGCTATTACGCGGACAAGCATGAGGGCTTTCCGCCGGACATCGACCGCGACCCGTCGAAGCGCTACGTCTTCCGCGTCTGACGGACGAGCGGCGGCAGCGCCGCTTCAGCCTATTCCCAGCGCCGGCTCGATGGCCTGATGCGCGCGGCGCAGATCTTCCGGCGTGTCGATCTCGATCCAGGCCATGCCGGTGATGTCCTCGCAGCCGATGCGATGCGTCGGATCGGCGAAGAAGACCTCGCGCATCGCCGGCTCATAGGGCTCGGCCGCCCGGCCGTTGGCGACGAACCGCTCGGTCGCCGCCGCCAGCCGGCCCGCCATCAGCGGCTCCAGCTTGAGGAAGCCCGGCCATTCTCCCATCGCCTCGAAATCGCCGCTGACGATCTTGCCGAATTCGACCAGCTGCCCGCCGCGCAGACAGGCCTTCACCGGCTCGGGGCCGGGCTCGAGGTCGCGGTCGATCAGCAGGCAGTTGCGATGCGGCGACTGGGTCAGGCGCTGCAGCACGGCGCGGTCATAGAGCACGTCGGCATCCATGAAGAGGATGTCCGAGCCGCCGCGCAGCACGTCGCGCGCCGCCCAGAGCGAGACCACCGCCCCTTCCTCGAAGCGCGGGTTATGGATCGTGTCGATCCAGGGCTTGGCGCCGATCGCCGCCAGCTCGGCATGGATCTCCTCGGCCTTGAATCCCGCCACGATCGTCAGCTTGTCGATGCCGAGCGATTCCAGGATCGCGATATGCCGGCGCAGCAATGTATGGCCGCCGAACTCGAGGAGGCATTTGGGATGGCCCGCTCCGTTGGACAAACGGATGCCCCGGCCGGCCGCCAGCATGATCGCGTGCATGGCGCTTCAGCGTCCTTGGGCGTCGGGGCGAAAGGGGGCGGTCACGCGCAGCGGGCTCAATAGACGCGTGCCTTCGGTGGGAAGGACTGCACGTCGTTCGAGAGCGGCTGCATATGGACCGGGCGGTAGTCGATCTTCGATTTGCCGTCTTCGCCACACCAGACGGCGGTGTGCTTGAGCCAGTTCTTGTCGTCGCGCTCGGCATGATCCTCGCGCGCATGGGCGCCGCGGCTTTCGGTGCGGTTGACCGCCGAGGCGACCGAGACCACCGCCTGGACCAGCAGATTGTCGAGCTCGAGCGTCTCGACCAGATCGCTGTTCCAGATCATGGAGCGGTCGGAGACGCCGACATCGGAACGCCGGCTCCAGCAGGATTCGAGCAGCTTCAGCCCCTCGGCCAGCACCTCGCCGGTGCGGAACACGGCGCAGTTGGACTGCATGATCTTCTGCATCTCGAGCCGCAGCGCCGCCGTGGGCGTGCCACCCTTGGCATGGCGCCAACGATCGAGCCGCGCCAGGGCCGCGTCGCCCGAATTGGCCGACAGGGACGGCACCGGCTCCTCGGCATCGATCGTGGCGGCGCAACGATTGGCGGCCGCACGCCCGAACACCACCAGATCGAGCAGCGAGTTCGAGCCCAGCCGGTTGGCGCCATGGACCGAGACGCAGGCCGCCTCGCCGATCGCCATCAAGCCCGGCACGACGCTGTCGGGATTGCCGTTCTTCAGCGTCACCGCCTCGCCGTGATAGTTGGTCGGGACACCGCCCATATTGTAATGGCAGGTCGGCAGCACCGGGATTGGCTCGCGCGTCACATCGACGCCGGCGAAGATGCGCGCGGTGTCGGCGATGCCCGGCAGGCGCTCATGGATGATCTTCGGGTCGAGATGCTCGATATGAAGATGGATATGGTCCTTATGCTCGCCCACGCCGCGGCCTTCGCGGATCTCCATCGTCATGGCGCGGCTGACCACGTCGCGTGAGGCGAGGTCCTTGGCCGAGGGCGCATAGCGCTCCATGAAGCGCTCGCCAGCCGAGTTCGTCAGATAGCCGCCCTCGCCGCGCACGCCCTCGGTGATGAGGCAGCCGGCGCCATAGATGCCGGTCGGGTGGAACTGGATGAACTCCATGTCCTGCAGCGGCAGCCCGGCGCGCAACACCATCGCATTGCCGTCGCCGGTGCAGGTATGGGCCGAGGTGCAGGAGAAATAGGTGCGGCCATAGCCGCCCGTGGCGAGCACCACGCTTTTCGCGGCGAAGCGGTGGATCGCGCCGTCGTCGAGATTCCAGGCCATCACCCCGCGGCAGCGGCCTTCCTCGTCCATGATCAGGTCGAGCGCGATATATTCGATGAAGAACTCGACCGAATGCTTCAGCGCCTGCTGATAGAGCGTGTGCAGGATAGCATGGCCGGTGCGGTCGGCGGCGGCGCAGGTGCGCTGCGCGATGCCCTTGCCGAAATGCGTGGTCATGCCGCCGAAGGGGCGCTGATAGATCTTGCCCTCGGGCGTGCGGCTGAAGGGCACGCCGTAATGCTCGAGCTCGATCACCGCGGGGATCGCCTCGCGCACCATGTACTCGATCGCGTCCTGGTCGCCGAGCCAGTCCGACCCCTTGATGGTGTCGTACATATGCCAGCGCCAGTCATCCTCGCCCATATTGCCGAGCGAGGCGGACATGCCGCCCTGCGCCGCGACGGTATGGCTGCGGGTCGGGAACACCTTGCTGATGCAGGCCGTGCGCAGGCCCTTGGCCGCCATGCCGAAGGCGGCGCGCAAGCCGGCGCCGCCGGCGCCCACCACCACCACGTCATAGGCGTGATCGATGATCGGGTAGGCCTGGCCGTTGATTTTGGGCGCTGCCGTCGGCGCTGCCGGTTCAGCCATGAGACTCAGCCTCCGAACGCGATATCGAAGAGGGCGATGGCGGTCGCGAGCGCGAGGCCGATGCAGAGGAAGCGCAGGCCGATCACCAGGACCAGCTTGGCCGCTTCGTTATGGACATAATCCTCGACCACCACCTGCAGGCCGAGGAGCGCATGCCAGAAGCCCGCGCCCAACACCAGCAGCATCAGGCCGAAGGTGACGGGCGAGCCCAGCCATTGCGTGGCGCCGGCGCGATCGATGCCGGCATGGGCGACGAGACCGGCGACCAGCCAGATCATGAGAGGGATCAGCGCCAGGGCCGTAAGCCGCTGGTGCCACCAATGCTGCACGCCTTCCTTGGCGGAACCGAGGCCGCGGACGCGGCCGAGCTCGCTGCGCAGATCGGCGCTGGGCTTCACCATCAGAGGAGCTCCATCTGCCAGTAGCCGAGACCCCAGGCGATCAGCGTCAGCAACAGCGCCGCAATCACCGCGGTCCAGCCGGTGATCGAGACCGTCTTCAGCTCGAAGCCCCAGCCCATGTCCCAGAAGAGATGGCGGATGCCGTTCACCAGATGGAAGAACAGCGCATAGGTCCAGCCGAAGAGGAGAAGCCGGCCGAGGATGGAGCCGATCAGGTTTTGGGCCTGGGCGAAGGCCTCGGGCCCGACCGCCGCCGCGATGATCCAATAGACCAACAGCAGGGAGCCGACCGCGAGCGCTATGCCCGTGATGCGGTGCAGGATGGAGAGGACCGAGCTGATCTGCCAACGATAGATCTGGAGGTGGGGCGAAAGCGGCCGGTTTTGTGTCGCCATAGCTCGATGATTCCTGGCCTTTATTGTAGCCCGGCCGTGGATTTAGCCCCGGCCGGAAAGCAAGTCAATTCCAGCCCGTCCGGCCATTCCGCACCTGCGAAATGTGGATAGGAAGGTGGAAAGACTGTGCACAGAATGTGCACTTCTCCACCAGCTATGCACAGGAAAAGTGGCCCGGCGGGCAAAAGCAGATTGCCCGGCTGCAGCGATTCGCCTCAAGCTTCCCGTTGCACGCGAAAGCGTCGGCCTGAGACCGCTCGCAGACATACGCGCAAGGCATGGACCGCCCCCGTCTGACGTGCCTCGGGGGCATATCGGGCGGAGAGCCCCATGCCGAGGTGCCGTCAGGCGCCCGCCAATCCGCGATCCCGGTTTTCGGCCGCAGGGGACGGGGGAAGGCCTTCGGGCCTTTCCGTCCGCGATCTGGCGCCGGCGGCAGGGGATCTGCGCGTCGCCCTTCGGGGTGGCGCATGGAACGAACCTTCGTCGGGATGGCATGGCGGGCTGCCCTCAAGCGAGCACTCGCCGACCCGGTCGGTCTCTGATGTCTGAGCCTTCGGGCCGGACAGATAGGGGCCTGAAAGACGGCGCCGGACTCGTCTCGCGCAAGCGGTCGGTTCGGATGGCGTCGGAAGAGCGCGCCTTGGCTGTTCGGTCCGGAGCCCATCCGGGACCGACGCAGGTGCCGCCGGGCGGCTGGTCCGAGGGTGGAATGCCAGGAGCCGTCGGGTGCTCGGCGCTGCCGGCCTCGCCCGAGGCCGGCTTTGCTCCGAGGCGAAGGTCGAAATTGCGGTTGCTGGATGCCAGGTCCGGGCTTGCCGCGTAGATCGACTGGGAAAGACCCCGCCGCTTTTTCGTGCCGGAGCCCTTGCCGGCTCCGGAGGCGTCAGTCAACGCCCCGTTTCGCGGGGCGTGGCGCGCGGAGTCCCTAGAGGCTCCGCGCGCCTGACGCCTCGAATCCGTTTAACATGCGCGAGTCGCGCGATTCAACAAGATTTGGTGGGATTGTTCTCGACGGCCCCTAGATATGGCCGTCAAACGACCATGCGGGTCTGTTGCTAGAGCGGCGGCTCGAACTGCGGCCGCCAGAGCAGATCCTGCTGGTATTTCGGCATCTTCTGCCAGAGCGCGTTGTTCTTGTTGAAATCGTCCAGCAGCCAATTGATCTGGCCCCCATCGCGGAGGCCGTAAAGCTGGTCCCAGGCCAGCGGCATCGATTGCTTGAAGTAGGCCGCGCTCTCGCCCTTCGTCGGCAGGGTGAAGCCACGCTGCAGCTCGATCGCATAATACTGGCCGGCGATCTGACGCCGGTAAGCGTCGCGGACCGGCACGTCCATGGCGCTGCAGCCGGCCAGGCCGATCCAGGCGACGGCGACGGCCAGCATCCTGCGGCGCGAGGCTGGCGTCCGAAGCAAGGAAGTCATCGAGGGGCAGGCTCCTGAAAATTTCGGGTTCATTGTCGGCCGGGCGCCTGACGTCATCAGCCGCGGCGTGGCAGCAAAGCCCAATAGTCGAAATCGAGCACGACGGCGGGATCGGGATTGCCGTCAGCGGCCTTGTCGGGAAAATTCGCGGCCGGCTGGTTCTTGGTCGCGACCAGCCGCAGACGGAGCGCGCCGGCATTCGCCACCCCGGGCAGCTCCGCCTTCGCCAGCACCTCGCTCCAGGCGAAGATCGTGTCGCCGGCGAAGCTGGGGTTGGTATGCCGGCCGCCATTGATGGCGAGCAGCTTCAGCGCATTGCCCAGCCCGTTGGCCGACAGCGCGCGCGCGAGGCTGATGATATGGCCGCCATAGACGATGCGCCGCCCGAAGCGGCCGTCTTTCTCGGCATGCTGGTTGAAATGCACGCGTGCATTGTTCTGATAGAGCCGCGTCGCGGTCATGTGGCAGGACTCCTCGATCGTCATCCCATCCACATGATCGATGCGCTCGCCCGCTTCGTAATCCTCCCAGCGATGGGCCGAGCCGGTGACGGCCGGATCGAAGCGCGTCAGATCGAGCCCGCCGCTCACCTCGAGCGCCGTCGCCGGCAGCGAGGCGACGAGATCGGGAATGACGGTGGTGGGCGCCGCTGATTGCGGGTCGCGTTTGCGCACCAGCACCCAGCGCACATAATCGACCACCATCGCGCCGCGCTGGTTGCGCCCGATCGAGCGCACATAGACGACGCCCGTCTGGCGATTGGAGTTCTCCTTGAGGCCGATGATCCGGGAGGTCGCGGCCAGCGTGTCGCCCGGGTAGACCGGCAGGCCGAACTGCCCTTGCGCATAGCCGAGATTGGCGATGGCGTTGAGCGAGATGTCCGGCACGGTGCGGCCGAAGACCAGATGGAACACCAGGAGGTCGTCGAGCGGCGCCTGCGGCAATCCCAGCTCGCGGGCAAAACCGTCGGAGCTGGGGAGCGCGAAGCGGTTGCCGGTCAGTCCCGTATAGAGCGCGACGTCGCCGGTCGTGACGGTGCGGGGAATCGCATGACGGATCTCCTGCCCGAGCTGGAAATCCTCGAAGAAATTGCCGGCGCTGGTCTTGGTCGATGCCGTCATGCGTCAATTCGCAAGATAGGGCACCGTCTTCGATCGAAACGCTCGCCCGAAGCTTTGAAGTAGAGCGAAGCGATCATACCGACTTGCCGTCGCCGCGCTCGCGCGACGTGATCGCTTCGGCCAGCTCGACGATGCGGCGCGCATTGAGCACATGGAGGTTCTCGATCAGCTTGCCGTCGAGCACGACGATGCCGCGCCCATTGGCGGCGGCGTCGGCATGGGCGGCGATGACGCGACGCGACCAGTCGACATCGCTCGCCGCCGGCGCGAAGGCCTTGTTGGCGGCCGCGATCGTCTTGGGATGGATCAGGGTCTTGCCGTCGAATCCCATCTCGGCGCCCTGATGGCAGGCGATCTCGAAGCCGGCATCGTCCTCGAGGTCGAGATGCACGCCGTCGAGAATGGCGAGGCCATAGGCCCGCGCCGCCAGCATGCAGAGCCCGAGGCTGGTGATAAGCGGCAGGCGGTCGCGCGTGTGGGCCGCATGCAGATCCTTGGTGAGGTCCGAGGTGCCCATGACGAAGCACTGCACCCGGCGCGAGGCGCCCGCGACCTCCTCGGCATTCAGCATCGCGCGCGGCGTTTCCATCATGCACCAGAGGGTGAGCGCCTCGGGCGCGCCGTTGGCGACCAGCACCGTCTCGGCCTGGCGCACCGTCTCGATGCTTTCGACCTTGGGAATGAGGATGGCGTCGGCACCCGCCTCGGCCACCGCCGCCAGGTCGCCATAGCCCCAGGGCGTGTTGAGGCCGTTCATGCGAATGACGATCTCGCGCGCGCCAAAGCCGCCGGCTTTGACCGCGTTGACCACCTGGATCCGGGCATCGCGCTTCGCCTCGGGCGCCACCGCATCCTCGAGATCCATGATCAGCACATCGGCCGGCAGGGTCTTGGCCTTCTCGAGCGCGCGAAGGTTGGAGCCGGGGGTATAGAGCGCGCTGCGGCGCGGGCGGGTGGACTGGAACATGGGCAGTCATTCCCTGATCTGACGAGGCGGTTCCGCGACAGGCGGGGCCCTCGAGCCCTGCCGCCGGAAGCTGCGCGACTATAGCGAAACCGCAGGCGTGAAACAGCGCCCGGTGCCGGCCCCTTTCAGGTAGGGGGTTCCGGCCGGATTGTCATCATGACACCCGCAGAAAAGCTGGGCTCCCAGCCCCATTCGGGGGCTCTCTTGCCGCCTTCCCAGCGGGCCGGCCCGCATGGGAGAGTGCGCCCCTCATCCGAGGGCCTCCATGAACATCCTGTCGATCTCGTCCCGCGTCACCTATGGCCATGTCGGCCATGCCGCTTCTGTCTTCTGCCTGCAGCGGCTGGGCCATGAGGTCTGGCCGGTCGAGACCACACTTCTCTCGAATCATCTGGGCTATCCGGCTTGGGGCGGGCGCCAGCTCACGACCGAAGAGGTGACGATGGTGCTGGACGGGCTGGAGCGCTTCGGCGTCTATCCCGAGGTCGATGTGTTCGCCACGGGCTTTCTCGGCAAGGCGCCGCAGCTCGCGGTCGAGACCTTGGCCAAGCTGCGGCGCAGCCGGCCCGACATGCTCTATGCGTTGGATCCCGTCATGGGCGAGCGCAAAGGCGGCCTTTATGTGCCGGCCGAGACCGCGGTGCTCATCAAGCGCGAGCTCTTGCCCCAGGCCGATCTCACCTTCCCCAACATCTTCGAGCTCGACTACCTCTCCGGCAGCCGTGTCGAGACCTTGGAGGATGCGATCCGCGGCTGCGAGGCGATCCGCGCGCAGGGCCGGCCCAATCTCACCGTGATCGCCACCGGCATCGAGCGCGTCGACGGCAATCCGCAGGTGATCGAGACCATGGCGGTGGGACCGCAAGGCGTGTTCCTCGCCACCGCCCAGCGTCATCCCCTGAAGGCGCATGGTACCGGCGATTGCTTCGCCGCCTTCTTCCTCGGCCATTACCTCAACAACCGCCACGACCTCGAGACCTCGCTGGGCCTCGCCGCCAGCGCCATGGCGGCGGTGGTCGAAGCGACCGGCGACGCGAGGGAGCTGGCCCTCGTCGCCGCGCAGGACGCATTCGCGAATCCGCCGAAGAAGGCGAAGCTCGAGCGGTTGAGGTGAGTGATCTCACTGTCGTCCCCTCCCCCTGCAAGGGGGAGGAGACAAGAAAGGAAGCGCCGCTTCCGTCTCTTCAGAGATAATTCTCCGCCAGATGCTCGGCGATCTGGATGGCGTTCAAGGCCGCCCCTTTGCGCAGATTGTCGGAGACCACCCAGAGCGAGAGGCCGTGGGGCACCGTCGTATCGATGCGCACGCGGCTGACGAAGGTCGCGTCGTCGCCGACGCATTCGACCGGCGTGATATAGCCGCCGGGCTCGCGGCGATCCTCGAGGATCACGCCCGGCGCGCTCTGGAGCGCCTCGAACGCCTCCTCGACCGAGATCGGATTCTCGAACTCCAGATTGATCGCCTCGGAATGGCCGACGAAGACCGGCACCCGCACGCAGGTCGCGACCACCTCGATATCGGGATCGAGGATCTTCTTGGTCTCGACCTTCATCTTCCATTCCTCCTTGGTCGAGCCGTCTTCCATGAAGACGTCGATCTGGGGGATGGCGTTGAAGGCGATCTGCTTGGGAAACTTGTTCTTCACGATCGGCCCGGCCATGTAGATGGCGCGCGTCTGGTTATAGAGCTCGTCCATCGCTTCCTTGCCGCCGCCCGAGACCGACTGGTAGGTCGCGACCACCACGCGCTTGATGCGCGCGAGGTCATGCAGCGGCTTCAGCGCCACCACCATCTGGATAGTCGAGCAATTCGGGTTGGCGATGATGTTGCGTTTGGTGTAGCCCGCGATCGCGTCGGGATTGACCTCCGGCACCACCAGCGGGATCTCCGGATCCATGCGGAAATGCGAGGTGTTGTCGATCACGATGCAGCCGGCCTTGGCCGCGCGCGGCGCATGCACCGCCGAGACCTTCGCCCCCGGCGAGAACAGGCCGATATCGAAGCCCTTGAAATCGAACTTGGCGAGATCCTGGCACTTCAGGACCTCGTCCTCGCCGAAGGAGACTTCCTTGCCGACCGACCGCTCGGAAGCGAGGGCCACGACCTCGTCGACCGGAAACTCGCGGCCTGCCAGCGTCGCCAGCATCTCTCGGCCGACATTGCCGGTGGCACCGACGACCGCTACTTTGTAACCCATGGTCTGCTCGCTCTTCTTGTGGTGATGGGTGGATTAATTCGGATCCGACACCGGCGCAAGCGCCGGGCGGCATGACGGGACCGGGCGCGAGGTCGCACCCCGATGGCATCCAAGGCGATGAGCTATGCCGAATTCTGGCCGCGCTATCTCGAGGCGCATGCCCAGCCGGGCACGCGGCTCATTCATTTCCTCGGCACCGGCCTCGCCATCGCCTGCCTGCTCTGGGCTGCGATCGCCTGGGATTGGCGCCCGCTGATCGCGGTGCCGATCCTGGGCTACGGCTTCGCCTGGGCCGCGCATCTCATGATCGAGGGCAATCGCCCTGAAACTTTCGGTCATCCGTTCTTCTCGCTCTTCAGCGATCTCCGCATGCTGTTTCTCTGGGCGACGGGGCGCCTCGACAGGGAGCTGGTGCGGCTGAGTTTGAAGGCCCCTTAGGGCATCGATCCAACCCGCAGAAACGCGAAGGGCCGCCCGATCCGGGGCGGCCCTTCGCGTCTTATCTCCCTGGGGAGTGAACGCTCAGCCGCCCGTGCCGCCCTCCGGCTTCACAGTGGTGGTCGTCTTGGTGGTGGTCGTGTCGCCCTGCGCGATCACCGCGCCGGAGGCCTGGGCCGTCGTCGTGTGATTGCAGGCAAAAGCGGATGACGTCGCGCCGAGCGCGACCGCCGCCATCACCAGAAATGCTGCCAGACGAGCCATCAGAGGCCTCGAAACCCGATTTCGACGCTAGGCTAACCGATGCCGGTCCAGCCTGTCGAGGATGTTATCCACCGCTGCTGGTGGAGGGCGGGTTAACGGACGGGGCGGTTGGGGGCTGGCCTTCGGTCTGATTCTGGAACGCCGGCGGCTTAATTGTCCCGTATTTCTTGAGATAATAGCTCTTGGGCCCGCCGCAGCCGCAGGGCGCCGCGTCCTCGGTGCTGCTGGCCGGGGTGGCCGCGACGGTGGCGGCGGGACTGACCGGTGCCGATCCGCTGTCGGCCCAGACCGCGAGACCCCCGACCAGGGCGACGATCGCGGCCAGGACCAGGATCCGGAGCTTCGGGCTGTTGATCTTCATCATGGATCCAAGCTTAGCCAGCCGACCGCCCCGGAGTCACCCCCCGGCGAGACGATCATTCATCGGGCTGATGCTGGTGAAACACGCAAGCGAGCTTGTTGCCATCCGGGTCGCGCACATAGGCGACATAGAAACTCGGCTCGTAATAGGGCCGCGTCCCGGGTGCTCCTTCGTCGGTGCCGCCATGGGCGAGCGCCGCTTCATAGAAAGCGACGACCTCGGCTTCGCCGCGCGCGCGCAAGGCGATCATGGCGCCGTTGCCGGGCCTGGGGGAGCGGCCATCGAAGGGCCTGCAGATCCAGAAGCTCACGCCCTCGTCATAGCTGGGTCCCCAACCCGCCCATCCGTCCGATCCCTCATGGGAACGGCGGCAGCCGAGCGCGCCGAACACCGCATCGTAGAACGCGATGGCGCGCGGGAGATCGCTGACGCCCACGGTCGTATAGAGAATCAGGGACATGATCGCTCCTCCTGACGGGCGTGAGTCACCGGATAGGAACGGAGATGGGCCGGAATCGATCCAGGCCCCGCGGCGTCAGGCCGCGAGCCGGTCCAGTTCCTTCAGCACCGCATCGCCCATCCCACTGGTCGAAACCTTGGTGGCGTCGGGCGTCATGATGTCGCCGGTTCGATAGCCCGCCGAGAGCGCGTTGCCGACCGCCTTCTCCAGCAGATCCGCGTCGGCGCCGAGCGCGAAGGAATAGCGCAGCATCATCGCGAGCGAGAGGATGGTGGCGAGCGGATTGGCCAGGCCCTTGCCGGCGATGTCGGGTGCGCTGCCATGGACCGGCTCGTAGAGGGCGCGGCGGCGGCCGCGCGCATCGGCGGCGCCCAGCGAGGCCGAGGGCAGCATGCCGAGCGAGCCCGTCAGCATCGCGGCACAATCGGACAGGATATCGCCGAACAGATTGTCGGTGACGATCACGTCGAATTGCTTGGGCTGGCGCACCAGCTGCATCGCGCAATTGTCGGCATACATATGCGAGAGCTCGACATCCTTGTATTCGGCGTCGTGCAGCTTCTGGACTTCCTCGCGCCAGAGCACGCCGCTCTCCATCACATTGGCCTTCTCGACCGAGCAGACCTTGCGGCCACGCAGGCGCGCCATCTCGAAAGCGACCCGCGCGACGCGCACGATCTCGCCCGTGGTGTAGACTTGCGTGTTGATGCCGCGGCGCGTGCCGTCGGGCAGCGTCTCGATGCCGCGGGGCTGGCCGAAATAGACGCCGCCCGTGAGCTCGCGCAGGATCATGATATCGAGGCCTTCGACCAGCTCGCGCTTCAGGCTCGAGGCATCGGCCAAGGGCCCGAACACGATCGCCGGCCGCAGATTGGCGAAGAGCTCCATGTCCTTGCGCAGGCGCAGCAGGCCGCGTTCCGGCTTCTTGTCGAACGGCAGGCTGTCCCATTTGGGGCCGCCGACGGCGCCCAGGAGCACCGCGTCGGCGCCCATCGCCTCGCCCATGGTGGCGTCGGTCAAAGGCGTGCCGTGCTTGTCGTAGGAGCAGCCGCCGACCAGACCTTGGCTCACGTCGAAGCCGATCGCGCGGCGCTTGGCGTACCAGCCGAGCACGCGCTCGACCTGCTGCATCACTTCGGGACCGATGCCGTCGCCGGCGAGGATCAGGAGTTTCTTGTTGGCAGCCACGGTACCGGAATTCCTTGAGTTCAGCGGGAGAGGTCGCTCAGAGCCAGGGCTGCTCGAGCTTCTTCTTGGCTTCGAAGCTGTCGATGGCCGAGGCCTTCTGCATGGTGAGGCCGATATCGTCGAGGCCGTTCAGCAGGCAATGCTTGCGGAAGGCGTCGACCTCGAAGTGGATCCGGCCGCCGTCGGGGCCGGTGATCTCCTGCTTCTCCAGATCGATCGCGACGATGGAATTGGCGCCGCGCTGGGCGTCGTCCATCAGCTTGTCGACCTCGCTCTGCGGCAGCTTGATCGGCAGGATGCCGTTCTTGAAGCAGTTGTTGTAGAAAATATCCGCGAAGCTGGGCGCGATGACGCAGCGGATGCCGAAATCCAGCAGCGCCCAGGGCGCATGCTCGCGGCTGGAGCCGCAGCCGAAATTCTCGCCCGTCACGAGGATCTGCGCCTGGCGATAGGCTGGCTTGTTCAGCACGAAGTCCGGATTCTCGCTGCCATCCTGCTTGTAGCGCATCTCGTCGAACAGGGCCTTGCCCAGTCCGGTGCGGCGGATGGTTTTGAGGAATTGCTTGGGGATGATCATGTCGGTATCGACATTGATCATGTTGAGGGGAGCTGCGACCCCTTCGAGCTTGTTGAATGGTTCCATGACGGGCCGGACCATAGCCAAATCTGCGAAAAA
>NZ_JBOHKS010000165.1:0-33624 GCF_050729195.1 Hypericibacter sp. | reverse complement strand
GGGTGGCGCAGCGCGATCGCGTCGGTATAGCCGAGATTGAGCAGCTGCCGGTACCGCGCGCGCGACTCCGGGCGGCAGAGCGCATCGTCGCGCCAGCCCTCGGGGTCGTAAACATCGGCATCGGTTGGGCAGACATTGTAGTCGCCGCCCAGCACCAGCACTTCCTCATCCTTCAGCAGCGACTTGGCATGGGCGACCAGCCGCTCCATCCAGGCGAGCTTGTAGCTGAATTTGTCGGTGTTCGAGGGATTGCCATTGGGCAGATAGATCGAGGCCGCGCGCAAAACCTGGCGCTTGGATGACTTGCTCTCGCCTGGCACCTCGATCAGCGCCTCGATGTAGCGCGCGGGCTCATCATCCTTGGCGCCGGGGAGGGACCGCTGCTCGACCGTCATGGGGTGGCGGGAGAGGATCGCGACGCCGTTATAGGTCTTCTGGCCGACGGTCTCGACATTGTAGCCGAAGTCCTCGAACTCCAGCCGCGGGAAGCCGTCATCGAGGCATTTGATCTCCTGCAGCAACAGGACATCCGGCTTCTCGGACTTCGCCCAGGCCAGGGTCGAGGCCAGATGGGCCTTGATCGAATTGACGTTCCAGGTGGCGATGCGGGTCATGCGAAATCCCCGGTAAAACGATCGCCCGTTTTACCGTCTCATGCCGACAATGTCGAAGTGTCAGACCGAGAAGGAGCTGCCGCAGCCGCAGGAGGAGGAGGCGTTGGGGTTCTGGACCTTGAAATAGGCGCCGCCCAGATCCTCGACGAAATCGACCTCGGAGCCGGCCAGGAGATCGAGCGACGTGCCGTCGATCACCAGCTTCACGCCGTCACGCTCGAACACCTTGTCGTCGTCGAGCAGGTGGTCGTCGAGCGAGAAGCCATATTGGAAGCCGGCGCAGCCGCCGCCCGAGATCGAAAGGCGCAGCATGAGCTGTTCATTGCCCTCGCTGGAGCGCAGCTGGGCGACGCGCTTGGCGGCGCTGGGCGTGAGGTTCACAAGGCGGTCGGGGCTCGGCATATGGGTCATGGATCGGCGGCTCCTCAGGGCCCGGCCTCCGTTCGGCGGCCGGTCTCGTGCCCTGAATTTAGGGATGAACCGGGATTTGTCAAACGGCTGCACTAGGTTATTGGCCTCAGGCCCTTGGCATTTCAAGGAAAAAGGCGAAATCTGGGCAAGCCAGGATCGTTGCCAGGGGCGGGCCCGCGGGCTAGTGTCCCCGCGCCATGCCGGCCGAATCCAGCCCTTTGGCGCCGCGGCAGACCTTGCCCTATGCGCTCCAGCCCTATGCCACCCAGGCCGCGAACAGCCGTGGCCGGCTGCTGCCCGAGCCTGGGAGCCCGACCCGTTCGCCCTATCAGCGCGACCGCGACCGCATCATCCATTCGACCGCCTTCCGGCGGCTGAAGCACAAGACCCAGGTCTTCGTCTATCATGAGGGCGATTACTACCGGACGCGCCTGACCCACAGCATCGAGGTGGCGCAGATCGCGCGCAGCGTCAGCCGTTATCTGGGTCTGGACGAGGATCTGGCGGAGGCGGTGGCGCTCGCCCACGATCTCGGTCACACACCCTTCGGCCATGCCGGCGAAGAGGCGCTGGACGCGGCGATGGCGCCCTATGGCGGCTTCGACCACAACGCCCAGACCTTCCGCATCCTCACCCGGCTCGAGCGGCATTATGCCGAGTTCGACGGGCTCAACCTCACCTGGGAATGTCTCGAAGGCGTGGTCAAGCATAACGGGCCCTTGATCGGACCCGGCGCCAGCGCCAAGGCCAAGGCGCGCACGGTGCCGCAGACCATCGCGGAATATTCGGCGCAGATGCAGGACCTGGAGCTCGATGGCTGGCCCGGCCCGGAGGCCCAGGTCGCGGCGCTGGCCGACGATATCGCCTACAATACCCACGACATCGATGACGGCCTGCGCGCCGGGCTCTTCCCGGTCGAGGATCTGGCGGACCTGCCGCTGGTCGGTCCGGTCTTCGCGCAAGTGGCGGCGCGCTATGCGGGGATCGAGCATGGACGCCTGGTGCATGAATCGATCCGGCGCGTGATCGATCTCCTGGTCAGCGATCTGATCGTCGAGACCGAGCGTCGCCTGGCCGAGGCCAAGCCCCGATCGGTCGAGGAATTGCGTCGTCTGGGCCGCGCCATGGTCGCCTTCTCGCCTGCCATGAGCGAGCATGACCGGACGCTAAAGTCCTTTCTTTTCGAGCATATGTATCGCCATGATCGGGTCACCCGCATGACCGACCGGGCGCGCCACGTCGTGCTCGAGCTTTTCGAGTATTACTTCGGCGATCCGGGCCGCCTTCCGGCGGAATGGGCGGCCCAGTGCGACGGTGTGCGCCGAGACAAGGTGGCGCGCATCGTGGCGGATTACATCGCGGGCATGACCGACCGGTACGCCCTCCAGGAACATGAGCGTTTTTTCGGCAAGAGCAGCGAATAGATGAATCCGCATAAGTATGTCCGCGACGAGATTCTGAAGGCCCTGGACGGGCTCGTGGCCGAAGGACGGCTCACGGCCGGGCTGGACACCACGCGCGTGAATGTCGAACCGCCGCGCGAGGCGCAGCATGGCGATCTCGCGACCAATGCCGCCATGGTGCTGGCGAAGCCCGCGGGGCTGAAGCCGATCGATCTGGCGAAGGCCCTGGTGACGAAGATCGCGGCCCATCCGCAAGTGACCGAGGCCAGCGTCGCGGGGCCGGGCTTCATCAATCTCCGGCTCAAGGACGAGTTCTGGCAGGCGCGGCTTGCGGACATCCTCGAGGTCGGGACCGACTATGGCAGCTCGACGATGGGGGCGGGGGCTCCCGTCAATGTCGAATATGTCTCGGCCAATCCGACCGGGCCGCTCCATATCGCCCATGCGCGCGGCGCCGTGATCGGCGATGCGCTGGCCTCGCTGCTGGCCAAGGCCGGCCATAAGGTGACGCGCGAATATTACATCAACGATGCCGGCGCCCAGGTCGATGTGCTCGCGCGCTCGACCTATCTGCGCTATCGCGAGGCGCTGGGCGACGAGATCGGCATCATCCCCGAAGGGCTCTATCCGGGCGACTATCTCAAGGATGCCGGGGCGGCGCTCGCCAAGCGCGACGGCCGCAAATGGTTCGACAAGCCCGAGAGCGAGTGGCTGGCGCCGATCCGTGCCTTCGCCATCGACGCCATGATGGCGCTGGTCCGCGAGGACCTGAAGGCGCTCGGCATCGAGCAGGAGGTCTTCTCCTCGGAGCGCCGGCTGGTGGAGCTGGGCGCGGTGCAGAAGGCTTTCGACACGCTCAAATCGCGCGACCTCATCTATGTCGGCGTGCTGGAGCCGCCCAAGGGCAAGACGCCCGACGATTGGGAGCCGCGCCCCCAGACCCTGTTCCGCGCCACGCAGTTCGGCGACGATGTCGACCGTCCGCTGCAGAAGTCGGACGGCAGCTGGACCTATTTCGCCAACGACATCGCCTATCACTACGACAAGTTCATGCGCGGCTTCCCCACCATGATCGACATCTGGGGCGCCGATCATGGCGGCTATATCAAGCGCATGCAGGCGGCGGTGACGGCGATCACCGGCGGCAAGGGTGCCCTCGACGTCAAGATCTGCCAGCTCGTCAAGCTGATGCGCGGCGGCCAGCCGGTGAAGATGTCGAAGCGGGCCGGGACCTTCGTCACCTTGCGCGAGGTGGTGGATGAGGTCGGGCGCGATGTCGTGCGCTTCATCATGCTGACGCGCAAGAACGACATGCCGCTCGATTTCGACCTGGAGAAGGTGCTGGAGCAGTCGCGCGACAACCCGGTCTTCTATGTCCAATACGCCCATGCGCGGGCCAGCTCGGTGCTGCGCCATGCCGCCGAGGAGATGGGCGACATCGATTTGTCACCGGCGGCCCTGGCGCAGGCGCCGGCCGCGCGCTTGACCGACTCCGCCGAGCTGGGTTTGATCAAGCTGATGGCAAGCTGGCCGCGACTCGTGGAGAGCGCCGCCGAGGCCCATGAGCCGCATCGGGTCGCCTTCTACCTGTATGATCTGGCGGCTGCCTTCCACGGCCTTTGGAACAAGGGCAAGGACGAAGCCAGCTTGCGGTTCCTGATTGCGGGAGATCGGGACGTGACGGTGGCGCGACTGGCCATGGTGAAGGCGCTCACCGTCGTGATCGCTTCCGGGCTCGGGATATTCGGCGTGAAGCCGGTCGAGGAGATGCGCTGATGGCAAACGATCCGTCACAGGAAGTCGATCTGCAGGCTCAGATCTCGTCCGCCCTCGCACGGCGCAGCGGGCGCCAGGCGGGTCCCGGCGGCGATGCGCGGCTGGAGCCGACCCTGGGGCTGGGCGGCATGGGGCCCGGCTCGGAACGGGCCGCGCCGAAGCAGCAGAGCCTGCTCGACGACGAGCCGGTCGGCGAGATCCCCCCGGCGCCGATCCATTTTCAGCGCGACGGGGACGATCATCACCCGCCGCGCCCGAAGCCGCCGAAGGAAGATTCAGGCCTCAAGAAACACCGGAACTGGCTGATGTTCCTGCTGCCGGTGGTCGGCGTTCCGGTGGTGATCCTGATTTCGCTGTTCCTCTATCTCGCCATCGAGATGCAGGGCGAGGGGGTCCAGGATTCGGCGCCGCTCATCGCCGCTCCCGAAGGCCCCGACAAGATCAAGCCGACCAACGAAGGCGGCCTCGCGGTCGAAGGCATGGATTCGGCCGTGCTCAACCAGACCGCCAATAATCAGAGCCAGACCACGACCGAGCAGCTTTTGCCGCCGCCCGAGGAACCCTTGACGCCGCCTGCCGCGCCACAGACGGCGCCGATGGCCGCGACAGCGGGCGACGGAACAGCCGCGTCCGACGGAGCGGCGGCCTCCGCCGTGCCTTCGGTCGAGGTGCCGCTGACGCCGGCGCCGGCCACGGTGCCAACGACGAACCAAGTCACCACCAGCGCGGCGACGACGGCCACGACCGCGGCCAACAACGCGACCACGACCACCGCGCCCGCCGCGACGACGACCGCGGCCCCGGCAACCACCACCACGCCGGCCGCACCCGCCACCACCCAGACCGCGACGGCCGGCAATTACAAGGTGCAGCTGGTGGCGCTGAAGTCCGAGGACGCCGCCAAGTCCGCCTGGACGAACTTCCAGAAGAAATATCCCGATCTGCTGAACGCTCTCAGCCTGACCATCGACAAGATCGATCTCGGTGGAAACGGGATCTTCTATCGCGTCCAGGCCGGTCCCCTGGCCGATCGTGCGGCCGCGAACGATCTCTGCGGCAAGCTCGGGCAGCGCGGCCAGAGCTGCATCGTGGTCAAGCCATGAGATCGTTGGCCCTCCCGTCACGGACGCACGACGCCGCATGACCCTGTCACCGACGATCTTTGGATGCGCCGGCCCGCAGCTCGGCGCGGCAGAGCATGCCTTCTTCGCCCGGATCAATCCGCTGGGCTTCATCCTGTTCGCGCGCAATTGCGAGACGCCGGATCAGATCCGCAGGCTGGTCGCGGATCTGCGCGCCGCGGTCGGGCGCGACGAGGCGCCCGTCCTGATCGACCAGGAAGGCGGACGCGTGGCGCGGCTCAAGCCGCCGCAATGGCGGACGGCGCCTCCGGCGGATCGCTTCGGCACGATCGCCGATCGCAACCGCAGCGCCGGGCTCGAGGCGGCGCGGATCAACAGCCATCTGATCGGCCGGGATCTGGCGGCGCTCGGTATCGACGTCGATTGCGCGCCTGTGCTCGATCTGCGTCTGCCCGGGGCCCATGACATCATCGGCGACCGCGCCTTCGGCATGGCGCCCCAGCGCGTGGCCGAGCTGGGCCGGGCCGCCTGCGAGGGGCTTCTGGCCGCCGGCGTGCTGCCGGTCATCAAGCATATTCCCGGCCATGGCCGCGCCATGTCGGACAGCCATTTCGATCTGCCGGTGGTGAAGACGCCGCGGGCCGAGCTCGAGGCGACCGACTTCGAGGCGTTCCGGCTGCTGGCCGACATGCCCTGGGCGATGACGGCCCATCTGGTCTATGCGGCGATCGACCCCGACCGGCCGGCGACCTTGTCGCCCAAGGTCATCGCCGAGATCATCCGCGGCCATATCGGCTTCGACGGACTGCTGCTCTGCGACGATCTCTCGATGAAGGCGCTCAAGGGCGACCTCGGCGAACTGGCGAAGCAGGCTCTGGCCGCCGGCTGCGATGTCGTCCTCCACTGCAATGGACAGATGGAAGAGATGACCCGGATCGCGGATGCGGCCGGCAGGATGTCGGCGGAGGCGGAACGGCGTTTCCAGCGGGGCCGGGCGATGCAGCAGGCGGGGATCGTCACCGCCGCCGTCGACGAGGCGCGGTTCGATGCGCTGATGCGGGGTCTTGCGTGACCCTGAGCTCGCGGGAGCCGCGCTGATGGGCGGCTTCGACATCCAGGAATTGCTCTATCAGATCTCGATCTGGGCGATTCCGTTCCTGACGGCGATCACCTTTCACGAGGCGGCGCACGGCTTCGTCGCCAACCAGTTCGGCGACGACACCGCCAAACGCGCGGGCCGGCTCAGCGCCAACCCGCTGCGCCATGTGGACCCGTTCGGCACGATCGTGATGCCGGCCATGTTGCTGCTGGCAACCCATGGCGCCTTCGCCTTTGGCGCCGCCAAACCGGTGCCGGTGAATTTCAGCCGGCTGAAGCCAATCCGCCTGGGCATCATCGCGGTTGCCGCCGCGGGCCCCGCGACCAACATTCTGCTCGCCTTCATCTCGGCGTTGCTCTGGCATCTGCTGCCGCTTGTGCCGGACAGCGTCGCGAGTTGGGGCCAGGAGATGCTGCGCGCCTCGATCCTGCTCAATCTCTGGCTCGCGGTGTTCAACATGCTGCCGCTGCCGCCGCTCGATGGCGGCCGAGTCGCGGTGGCGCTGATGCCGCGGCCCATGGCCATGCGATTCTCGCGAATCGAGCGCTACGGGATTCTGATCATCCTGCTGCTGATCGTGATTTTACCCTATGTTGGCAGGCAGATCGGGGTCGATCTTGCGTTCGTTTCTCGCTTCATTTCCGTGATCGTCGAATGGCTCCTGAAACTCGTCGTCATGGCGGCGGGTTTGGATTAGAAGATCGCTCATGGCCGACCTTCATCCATCCTTCGAAGAAGACCGTCCCGAGCCCGGCAGCGACGCCGAATTCCGGCTCGATCTCGAGGGTTATGAAGGCCCGATCGACATGCTGCTCGCGCTCGCGCGCGATCAGAAGGTCGATCTGAAGAAGCTCTCGATCCTCGAGCTTGCCGATCAATATCTCGACTACATCCAGCGCGCGCGTCAGCTGCGCCTCGAGATCGCGGCCGACTATCTCGTCATGGCGGCCTGGCTCGCTTACCTGAAATCGCGTCTGCTGCTGCCCGAGCCGCCCGGCGATGCCGAGCCTTCCGGTGCCGAGATGGCGGCGGCGCTGGCCTTCCAGCTCCAGCGTCTGCAATCGATGCAGGATTCCGGTCAGAAGCTCATGAACCTGGCCCAGCTCGGGCGGGATTTCTTCGGCCGCGGCGCGCCCGAGCCGATCAAGATCCTCGAGACCTCGGTCTATGACACCAAGCTCTACGACCTGCTGCGCGCCTATGCCAACCATGTCCAGTCGAAGCAGACCGGCCATCTGCGCATCCTGCCCACCGACCTCTATTCGATGGACGATGTCCTGCGCCGCTTCAGCACCATGCTGGGCATGATGCTGCCGGACTGGCAGACGCTGCAGGCCTTCCTGCCCGACGATATCGGGCTCCATGCCAGCCCTATCCGCCGCCGCTCCGCCATGGCCGCGACCTTCGCCGCCACGCTCGAGCTGACCCGGTCGGGCCGCGTGGAACTCCGCCAGGATGGCGTCTTCGGGCCGATCTATTTGCGCGCGGCCACGCAACAGAGTGAAACAAGATGAGCGAAGATCGTTTCCAACTGATCCGTCTGCTCGAAGCGATGTTGTTCGCGGCCGCCGCGCCTTTGCCGGCGCCGGCCCTCGGCAAGCGTCTGCCCGAGGGGGCCAATGTCGACGAGTTGCTGCTCGAGCTGCAGGCCCTCTATGCCAATCGCGGCGTCAATCTGGTGCGCCATGCGGATCTCTGGTGCTTCCGCACCGCGTCCGACCTCGCCGACCGGCTGGCGATCGAGACCACGGTCACGCGCAAGCTGTCGCGCGCGGCGATCGAGACGCTGGCGATCGTGTCCTACCATCAGCCGGTGACGCGCGCCGAGATCGAGGAAATCCGCGGCGTGGCGCTGTCGCAGGGCACGCTCGATAAGCTTCTGGAAGTGGGCTGGATCAAGCCGAAGGGTCGCCGGCAGACGCCGGGCCGTCCGGTGACCTGGGTCACGACGGATGCCTTCCTCAGTCATTTCGGGCTCGAGAGCCTCGAGGCGCTGCCTGGCGTCGAGGAGCTCAAGGCCGCGGGCCTGCTCGACGCGCGTCCGGCCATCTCGACCCTGGGCGCCGGCGTCATGGCGGCGATGCAGGGCGGGGGCGGCGTCGACAGCGAGGATGACGAGGAGAATGACGGCGAGGAGGAGACGGCCAACGGGTCCGATCCCTTCGAGCCGCCCAGCGAGCGGGACGCCGGCGACGAGAACAACGAGGATGAAGCGTCGGACGAGGACGAAGACGCCAGCGATGACGACGATGAGGATGGCGGCGCCGATGACGACGACGGCGACGACGATGCCGACGGGGATGAGTCCGAGGACGAAGATGACGAGAACGCTTCGGACGCGGATGAGGACGAGGATCTGGACGACGAAGACGCCGGCGACAATGACGCCGGCGACGATGATGCCGATGAGGATGACGAGGATTCAGACGAGGAAGACGAGCACGGCACCGAACCGGGTCGCCAGCGTCGCACCGAGCCCGCCGCCTGACGCGGTCGTCCCAGCCCGGGAGCCTCAGGCGGCCGGATGGGGCATTCTTTCAATCCTGACAGAAGCGGACCTGTCGAAAGGCACCACCCGGGTGCGGGGCCGGGGCCTCCCGGCGGGCCTGAGCGACGGGTCGCCAGGGTCGTTTTCGGGCCCTTCCGGACCCCTGGTTTCGGTTCCCGCCGACCCCAAGTAAATCTTTGTATTCGTGCCGGAAACACCTACATCTGAAGGGCCGGCAAGGGCTGCGTTGCGGCGGGGGAGGCTTTCTGCGATAGTCCGCCCCCTGGACGCGGAGCACCACGTCAAAGGAGTTGGTGACATATGGGTAGCATTAGCATTTGGCATTGGCTGATCGTTCTCGCGGTCGTCCTGGTTCTGTTCGGGGGCGGCGGCAAGATTCCGAAGCTGATGCGCGACATGGGCCAGGGCATCACGGCCTTCAAGAAGGGCCTCAAGGAAGAGAAGAAGGAAGGCGATGTCGGTGGCCCGTCCATCGAAAACGCCGACGCTTCCGTGCCGAAAGACAAGGCCGCCAGCTAATTCCACCGGCTTCGCGCCTGGGCGCGACCGGAGAGGCTCATCATGTTCGATATCGGCTGGTCGGAAATGGCGATCATCGCCCTCGTGGCGTTGCTCGTCTTCGGACCCAAGGAACTCCCCAACGCGCTGCGGACCGGCGCGAAGTGGATGAAGACTGCGCGCAAGCTGGCGCGCGAGTTCCAGAGCGGTGTCGATCAGCTGGTTCGGGAAGCCGAGCTCGAGGAAGCCAAGAAGCTGGTGACCGACGTTCAGGTCGGGGGCATCGGCAAGGCAATCGAGAAGACCATCGATCCCGAGGGCGATGTCAAAGCCGCCTTCAATCCGGTGAATCTGGAAGCCGACACCGGCACGACCTCGGTGACCAAGCCGACGCCGACCATCGGAACCACCAGCTCGATCCCCGTTCCCGAAGAGCCCAAGACCGAGGTTGCGGCCTTGTCGGCGCCCGACGGGGCGACCGTGCCGATGCCGGCCGAGACCAGGCCGGCGCCTCAGGTCCTGTCGGCGCCCGATGCGGCGACCGTGCCGATGCCGCAGGCCCCGGCCGCCGACAAGGTCGAGCCGCCGCCGAGCGACAGCCTGCAGAAGACAGCCTGATCCATGGCCGATAAGACTCCCGACGAAGCCGCGGAAGCGAAGACGATGCCCTTGCTCGATCACCTGATCGAGCTGCGCCGCCGTCTGCTCTGGTCGGTGGTGTCGCTCTTCGCGGCCTTCATCCTCTGCTGGTTCTTCTCCAAGGATATCTTCAATTTCCTGGCGCAGCCGCTGGCCGACATCCTGCTGAAGGAAACCGGCCGGAAGTTCATCTATACGAACCTGACCGAGGCCTTCTTCACTCAGGTCAAATGCGCCTTCTTCGGCGCCGCCGTCATCTCGTTCCCGGTCTTCGCGATCCAGATCTGGAAGTTCGTGGCGCCCGGTCTCTACAAGAACGAGAAGGGTGCGTTCCTGCCCTTCCTGATCGCGACGCCCGTGCTCTTCACGGCCGGCGCCGCGGTGCTCTATTACGTGATGCTGCCGATGGCCTGGAAATTCTTTCTGGGCTTCCAGTCGGCCGGCGGCCCGGACGCGCTGCCGGTCCAGCTCGAGGCGCGGGTCGGCGACTATATCTCGTTGGTGATGAAGCTGATCTTCGCCTTCGGCCTCTGCTTCCAGCTGCCGGTGGTCCTGACCCTGCTGGTGCGCGCCGGCATCACCACGGCCGCCGGCCTCGCCGCCAAGCGCAAATATGCGATCGTCGGCGTCTTCATCGTGGCGGCCATCATTACGCCGCCCGATCCGGTCAGCCAGGTCAGCCTCGCCATTCCGCTGCTGCTGCTCTACGAGATCTCGGTCTTCGCGGCCAAGATCGTCGAGAAGCAGAAGCTGGCGCGCGAGGCGGCGCTGGAGAAGGAACTGGCCGATATCGGCACGGACGTCACCACCAGCTGAGCCGGTGCGTTTTCGGCGCTGACCTGCAGCCCGGAGCCCTTCCTTGCGGATTCTTGTCGCTAATCCCGCCAGGGCTTATACAGGCGATCAAGGGGTGCCGTTGGCACTCCCCCCGAGTCGACCTGGCGAGCCCGATTAGAGATGCATGATATTCGAACGATCCGCGACGATGCGGCGGCCTTCGACCGCGCGCTGGCGCGCCGCGGTCTGCCGGCACGGTCGGCTGAATTGCTCGCGCTCGATGCCGAGCGCCGCGCCTCCCAGCAACGGTTGAACGACCTCCAGGCGAAGCGCAACGAGCTCTCGGGCCAAGTGGGCCGCGCCAAATCCAAGGGCGAGGATGCGAGTGCCCTGATGGCCGAGGTGGCGCGTCTCAAGGACGAGATGACGGCGCTCGAAACCAGGGCGGCCGAGGCCGGTGCCGCGCTCGACCGGGTGCTGGCCGAAATCCCGAACCTGCCGGCCGCCGAGGTTCCCGAGGGCCGGGACGAGCATGGCAACAAGGAAGCGCGGCGCTGGGGCGACCAGCGCAATTTTTCCTTCGCGCCCAAGCAGCATTTCGAGATCGGCGAGGCCCTCGGGCTGATGGACTTCGAAACCGCGGCCAAGATCGCCGGCGCGCGCTTCGTCCTGCTGCGGGGCCCGCTCGCCCGCCTCGAGCGTGCGCTCGCGAGCTTCATGCTGGACCTGCACACCGGCCAATTCGGCTATACCGAGATGGTGCCGCCCTATCTGGTGCGCGACGAAGCCGCTTATGGCACGGGCCAGCTGCCGAAATTCGCCGAGGATCTGTTCCGCACCACCGATGGCCGCTGGCTGATCCCGACCGCGGAAGTGCCGCTGACCAACATCGCCGCCGATGCGATCCTGGAGGAGGCGGCGCTGCCCCTGCGCTTCACCGCCTATTCGCCTTGTTTTCGCTCCGAGGCCGGGGCGGCCGGCAAGGACACGCGCGGCATGATCCGCCAGCATCAGTTCTCCAAGGTCGAGCTGGTGTCGATCGCGCACCCCGATCATTCCGACGCCGAGCATGAACGCATGACCTCTTGCGCCGAAGAGGTGCTGAAGCGCCTCGGCCTGCCTTACCGCGTGATGCTGCTCTGCTCCGGCGACATGGGCTTTTCCGCGCGCAAGACCTACGACATCGAGGTCTGGCTGCCGGGGCAGGGGGCCTATCGCGAGATCTCGAGCTGCTCGAACTGCGGCGACTTCCAGGCCCGCCGGATGAAGGGACGCTTCCGTCCCACCGGCGACAAAAAAGGGACGCGCTTCGTCCATACGCTCAATGGTTCCGGCCTCGCCATCGGCCGTACCATGGTTGCCATCATCGAGAACTATCAAGAGCAGGACGGCTCGGTGCGTATCCCCGAGGCGCTGCGGCCCTATATGAACGGTGCGGAGACCATCGCGCGCAATGGCTAAATCCAGTTCCAAGCCGGCAGCGAAGTCCCGGACCCGCACGGGGATCGATCTTTCCAGGGCCCGCATCCTCGTCACCAACGATGACGGCATCAATGCGCCGGGCCTGACCGTCATGCTCAAAGTCGCCAGCTCGCTCTCGGACGATGTCTGGGTGGTGGCGCCCGAGATCGAGCAGAGTGGCGCCGGTCACTCCCTGACGCTGCGCCGGCCGCTGCAGGTCCGGAAGATCTCCGAGCGCCGCTTCGCCGTCGACGGCACGCCCACGGACTGCGTGTTGCTGGCCGTCAACCGCCTGATCGACGGCAAGAAGCCCGATCTCGTGCTCTCCGGCGTCAATCGCGGCGCCAATTTGGGCGAAGACGTGACCTATTCCGGCACCATCGCCGCGGCGATGGAGGCGACGCTGCTGGATATACCGGCGATCGCCTTCAGCCAGCTCCGGCTTGGCCAGAATGTGCCCTGGAATGTCGCCGAGACCCATGCGGCCGAGGTGGTCAAGCGGCTGACGAAGTTCGATTGGCCCAAGGGCGTGCTGATGAACGTCAATTTCCCGACGGTGCCGGCGGCCGAGGTGACGGGCATCGAACCGGCGAAGCAGGGGCGGCGCATCTCGGCGATCGAGGTGGTGCCGATCACCGACCCGGGCGGCCGGCCCTATCTCTGGATCGGCGATTTCACCAATGACGATTCCGTCGGCAAGGGCACCGACCTCGAGGTGACGAGTCGCGGCGCCATCGCGGTAACGCCGCTGCATCTGGATCTGACGCATATGACGACGATGAAGCAGTTGAAAGAGCTCTTGGACTGATGCCGCAGCCGGGCCGCTTGGGGAAGCGCCTCGCCCGGCTGTTATGATGCAGGCCCGCCTCGGACAGGGCGGGAGGGGGATTGGGATGCGAGGCGGCATATGAAGGAAGCGGGTGGTCTCGCCACGCGCAAGATCAGGCTCATCATGGGCCTGCGTCGCGCCGGCATCACCGATACGCGCGTGCTGGGGGCGCTCGAGCGGATTCCGCGCGAGGCCTTCGTGCCGAAGCCGTTCGTCGACCAGGCCTATGAGGACCGCACCCTGCCGATCGGCGAAGGCCAGACCATCAGCCAGCCGCAGGTGGTGGCGCTGATGACCCAGGCGCTCGAGATCAAATCCAGCCACAAGGTGCTCGAGATCGGGACCGGCTCGGGCTATCAGGCCGCGGTCCTGTCGCGCCTCGCCCGGCGCGTCTACAGCATCGAGCGCCACAAGCTGCTCCTGGTCGAGGCCGAGCAGCGTTTCAAGGATCTGCGCCTGACCAACATCCATTGCCGCTATGGCGATGGCAGCCTGGGCTGGCCGGAGCAGACCGACTTCGACCGCATCATGGTGACCGCGGCCGCCGCGACCTTGCCCGAGGCGCTGCTGAGGCAGCTCAAGGACGGTGGCATTCTGGTGGCACCGATCGGATCGGAGCGCGGCGACCAGCTCCTCATGCGTTATCGCCGCCATGGCGACGAATGGAGCGAAGAGACGCTGGGCGAGGTCCGTTTCGTGCCGCTGCTGCCGGGCGCGGTGGAGGCGCCGACGGGCCGCGGCGGTGCGGCATCTGCGACCGACGGGAGTGCCAGCGCTGGACCGCGGCGCCGGACTCTGGCATGAGAAGGGCCGCGGCATTTGCCGCGACTCGGCCATAATCGGGCCCCATGATCCCGCCCCCATTGCCGAAGATCCGATCGGATCGACCGGGATTTGTGGGCGTCCGCAAGGATCCATGCCAACAAAGTTCGACCACCGATTGTTGAAGGGTCTGGCATTGAGCGCCGCATTCGCGGCGGCGATGATGCTGGCCGCTTGCAATCAGTCGGGACGTCCCGAGGGCACGACGGGCGACGTGGCGGCTGCCGCGGCGCCGACGGCCGGCGCCATGGACAGCGCCGGCAATTACACCGCGGTCAATGGCGACACCGTCTATGGCGTGGCCAACCGCTTCAAGATCCCCGTCCGCTCGCTGATCGACGAGAACAAGCTGAAGCCGCCCTACCGGCTGGTAACGGGCCAGAAGCTGCGGGTCCCGCAGCAGGACGTCTATATCGCCAAGGCCGGCGACAGCGTCTATTCGATCGCCGATCAGTTTCATGTCGATCAAAGCCAGCTGATCCGCTTCAACCAGCTGCAGCCGCCCTACACCATCACCGCGGGCCAGAAGATCCTGTTGCCCGCGCAGGTCCAGCAGCCCTCCGACATGCCGGTGGCGCTGGCCGCGCCGTCTTCCGCGGTCACGTCGGAGCCGCTCGACGCACCTTCCAGCTCCGGCGGCGTCACCGCCCAGCCGCTTTCGAGCTCGACGTCACAGGCCGTGCCGCAATCGACCAGCTCGAGCACGACGGTGGCGCCCTCGACGTCATCCTCGGCAACGGCAACGCAGCCCGCACCGATGCCGACGGCGACGCCGTCGGTGAAGCCGCTGACGGCACCCTCGGCCAGCAGCAGCACCAATCAGCCGGCCGCCGTCGCCAATATCCCGCAGCCCACCGGGCGCGCCGGTGGTTTCTTCCAATGGCCGGTGAACGGCAAGATCATCTCGGGCTTCGGCGCCACCTCGGGCGGCCTGCATAATGACGGCATCAACATCGCGGCACCGCGCGGCACGCCGGTTCATGCGGCCGAGAACGGCGTCGTGGTCTATGCCGGCAACCAGCTTCGGGGATTCGGCAATCTGATCCTGATCCGCCATGCCGATGGCTGGGTCACGGCCTACGCCCATAACGACACGCTGCTGGTCAAGAAGGGCCAGCAGGTGAAGCGCGGCGACGTCATCGCTCGCGTCGGCAGCACCGGCAACGTCTCGCAGCCGCAGCTCCATTTCGAGCTGCGCAAGGGCACCGAAGCCGTCGACCCCAAAGTGATGCTCGGCGCCTACGGGGCGTGAGCATTGGCAGGTGGCATCGCGGTCTTCTTTCCTCTCCGCCCGCGTAGCGGGGGGAGAGGGTAGGGTGAGGTGGGTCTTTTCTTTCGACACACCCTCACCCAGCTCCGAGTAAGTCTCCGCTTCGCTCCGACTAACTCTTCGCAACCCTCTCCCTCACTTCGTGAGGGCGAGGAAAGAAGAGGCTCGGCGCGTGTTCGCGCTAATCCAGATTCTGCCCCAGCCGGCCCGCGAGATCCTGGATGAATTGCCACGCCACGCGGCCGGAGCGGGCGCCGCGGGTCATGGACCATTCGATGGCCTGGCGGTGCAGATCGTCGCTGTCGATCTTCAGGCCGTAATGGCGGGCATAGCCGTCGACGATCGCGAAATAGGTGTCCTGGTTGTAGTTGTGGAAGCCGAGCCAGAGACCGAAGCGGTCCGACAGCGAGACCTTCTCCTCGACGGCCTCGGCCGGATTGATCGCGGTCGAGCGCTCGTTCTCGATCATCTCGCGCGGCATCAGATGCCTGCGGTTCGAGGTGGCGTAGAAGATCACATTCTCCGGCCGCCCCTCGATCCCGCCCTCGAGCACGGCCTTGAGCGATTTGTAGCTGGTATCCGACTGGTCGAAGGAGAGGTCGTCGCAGTAGAGGAGGAACTGCCGCGAATGATCGCGGAGCTTCGCCAAAAGGGCGGGCAGGGAATTCAGATCCTCGCGATGAATCTCAACCAGCGCCAGCCGGCCCTTCGTCTCCTGATTGACGGTGGCATGGACCGCCTTGACCAGCGAGCTCTTGCCGGTGCCGCGCGCGCCCCAAAGGAGCGCGTTGTTGGCGGGCAGCCCCTGCGCGAAGCGCCTGGTGTTGGCGAGCAGGATATCGCGCACATGCTCCACCCCCTGCAGCAGCGCGATCTCCACCCGATTGACATGGGCCACCGCTTCGAGGCGGGCGCCTTGCGCATGCCAGAGATAGGCGTCGGCGGCGTCGAGCGCGGCCGAGGCCGGGGCCGGCGGCGACAGCCGTTCGAGCGCTTCGGCGATGCGGGCGAGGAGCGGCAACAGTTCGGCGTCAGTCATGATGCGGTCGATCGATCCGGTTTGGAGGAGGGGCGAGGGGCGACCCGGGGCCGCCCTGGCGTCACGCTTCAGGGGTAAAAATCCCGCGGGATTTCCATCGGCCAGGACAGTAGCAGGGCGGTTTCGCCCTGTCATGGCTCGACACCGGCGGCCAAGGCCTTGCAACTGCCAGGAAATTTCCCATCTGACCTCGATTGCAATTCGCGCTTGAGCCGTTATAGTCCGCCGGCTGGCGCCCTGCCCAACCCTTCGAGGAGACGTGCCGATGTTCATTTCCCAAGCTTTTGCTCAGGCTGCCGATGCGGCGCCGGCCGGCATCGCTGGTCTTGGCGGGATCGCGCAGTTCGCGCCGCTGGTCCTCATCTTCGTGGTCTTCTATTTCCTGCTGATTCGTCCGCAGCAGAAGAAGGCGAAGGCCCACCGCGAGATGGTGACCCAGCTTAAGCGCGGCGACCGGGTCGTGACCTCCGGCGGCATCGTCGGTACCGTCAGCAAAGTCGTGAGCGACACCGAGGTCCAGGTCGAGATCGCCGAGAATGTGCGGGTCCGCGTGATCCGCTCCTCGATCTCCGACATCGTGGCCAAGACCGAACCGGCCTCCAACGGCAACGCCAAGGAAGAGACGGCGAAAGGCGAATGATCGATCGGCACCGTCGCCGGCGGGACTGATCTCCGCCGGCCCGCGCCGTTCTCATCATTCCCAGCCGAACCGGCTTCATGCTGCATTTCCGCCCCTGGAAAATCTCCATCATCGTCCTGACGCTCCTCGTGGGCGTCATCGCGGCGCTGCCCAATATGTTCTCGCGCGAGCAGCTCGACGCGATGCCGAACTGGCTGCCCAAGCAACAGATCACGCTCGGCCTCGATCTCCAGGGGGGCTCGCACCTTCTGCTTGAAGTCGACGTCAAGGCCGTGATCGACGAGTTTCTGAACGGCGTCGTCGATTCCGTCCGCGGCGCGTTCCGCAAGGCGAACATCGGCTATTCCGATCTGGGGGTGAAGGGGAACGCGGTCACGCTGAAGCTGCGCGACACGACGCAGCTCGACGCCGCGCGCAAGCTTCTCAAGGATTCAGCACCCGGCCTCGACGTCTCGGTTTCGGACGATGGCAGTGCCAGCCTGACCCTGAACGACCAGGCGATCCTCGAGCGCCAGCGCAACGCGGTGGCCCAGTCGATCGAGATCATCCGCCGGCGTATCGACGAAACCGGCACCCGCGAGCCGACCATCCAGCGCCAGGGCACCGACCGCATCCTGGTCCAGCTGCCGGGCGTCAAGGATCCCGAACATATCAAGGCGCTGATCGGCAAGACCGCCAAGATGACCTTCCGCTTCGTCGACGCCACCGTGTCGGTCGACCAGGCGAAGGCCGGCAATCTGCCGCCGACCTCGGAAGTGCTGCCCAGCGCCCAGAATGGCGGCGACGGCCAGCCCATGGCCTACTACGTCGTGCAGAAGCGCGTCATGGTCAGCGGCGAGAATCTGATCGACGCCCAGGCGACTTTCCAGGACGCGCAGCCGGTCGTGAGCTTCCGCTTCGACTCCCTCGGCGCCAAGCGCTTCGGCGATGCGACGCGCGAGAATGTCGGCAAGCTCTTCGCCATCGTCCTCGACGGCAAGGTGATCAGCGCGCCGGTGATCCGCGACGCCATCATGTCGGGCAGCGGCGTCATCAGCGGCAGCTTCACCACCCAGTCCGCCAACGATCTGGCGCTGCTGCTGCGGGCCGGCGCCTTGCCAGCGCCCTTGACCGTCATCGAGGAGCGCACGGTCGGCGCGGATCTCGGCGCCGATTCGATCGCGGCCGGCAAGTTCGCCTGCATGATCGGCCTGGTGCTGATCGTGATCGCGATGATGGTGCTTTACGGGTTGTTCGGTTTCTTCGCCAACATCGCGCTGATACTGAACGCGATCCTGCTGTTGGGTGCGCTCTCGCTCCTGGGCGCGACGCTGACCTTGCCCGGCATCGCGGGCATCGCGCTGACGCTCGGCATGGCGATCGACGCCAACGTGCTGATCTTCGAGCGTATCCGCGAGGAGGTGCGCAACGGGCGCAGCCCGATCGCCTCGCT
Source organism: Hypericibacter sp. (assembly GCF_050729195.1). NCBI lineage: Bacteria > Pseudomonadati > Pseudomonadota > Alphaproteobacteria > Rhodospirillales > Dongiaceae > Hypericibacter > Hypericibacter sp. The sequence goes on along the minus strand of NZ_JBOHKS010000165.1, from coordinate 15,323 downwards.
CGATCACGGCTTCAACGAGGCGCGGCGCACCATCATCGACGCCAACGTCACCCATCTGATCTCGTCGCTGATCCTGTTCATGCTGGGCTCCGGGCCCGTGAAGGGCTTCGCCGTCACGCTCTCGATCGGCGTGCTCACTTCCATGTTCACCTCGGTCATGGTGACCCGGCTGATCGTCGTGCTGTGGTACAGCCGGACGCGGCCGGCGGCGCTGCCGGTATAATCTGAAGGGTTCACTATGTTCGGTGGCATCCATCTTGTCCGGCACGATACGCGCATCGACTTCATGCGCATCCACAAGCCGTTGATGATCCTGTCGATCCTGCTGGTGCTCGGCTCGATCCTGCTGGTCGCGACCAAGGGCCTCAATTACGGCATCGATTTCCGTGGCGGTATCCTGATGGAGGTTCGCACCACGGACGGCCCCGCCGATCTGGCGGGCATGCGCGAGAAGCTCACGGAGCTCGGTCTGGGCGAGGTCTATCTGCAGCAGTTCGGCTCGCCGCAGGATGTCCTGATCCGGTTGCGTCAGCAGGAAGGCGGCGATGCGGCGCAGGGTGCCGCGGTCCAGAAGGTCAAGGACACGCTCGGGACCACCGTCGAATATCGACGCACCGAAACCGTTGGCCCCAAGGTGGGCAGCGAGCTGATCACGACCGCCATCTATGCCACCTTGCTGGCTCTGGTCGGTATCGCGGCTTATATCTGGTTCCGCTATGAGTGGCAGTTCGGATTGAACGCCATCCTGGCGACCTTCCACGACGTGATCACGACCGTCGGCATGTTCTCGCTGCTGGGGCTTCAGTTCGACCTCGTCAGCGTGGCGGCGGTGCTGACGATCGCCGGCTATTCGGTGAACGACACGGTCGTGATCTATGACCGTATCCGCGACGAGCTGCGGCGCTATAAGAAGCTGCCCATCAGCGACATCATCAACCAGTCGATCAACAAGACGCTGGCCCGCACCACGGTCACCAGCGGCCTGACGCTGCTGTCCGTGCTCGCGATCGCGCTCTTCGGCGGCGAGGCGCTCCGGGGCTTCGCCATCGCGCTCATCTGGGGCATCCTGATCGGCACTTATTCGACGATCTTCGTCGCCTCGCCGATGCTGATTTACATGAACCTCCGCGGCATCCGCGCCAAGGCCGTCACCGCGCCGGCCGATCCGGCGGCGGCATCCGCCCCCGCCAAGCCGAAGTAATCTCGCGCCTCGGCGCGAGGGGAGAAGGCCGAGCTTGGACCTGACCCCGCTCATTCCCGCCGGCCGCCAGATCGTGGAGAGCTACGGCCACGCCCGGTTTCGCGTGTCCGGCACGCTCTATGAGGGCTCGGTGATCGTGTTTCCGGACCACACCGTCGCCTGGCCGGTGAGCGAGGCAGGCGCCGCCAACCCCGACAATCTTCAGGCCGTGTGCGAGGCGGGTCGTGCCGGGAAGATCGAACTGCTGCTGCTGGGCTGCGGCCCGAAGATGACGCTGGTGCCGTCGAGCCTGCGGGCGATGCTGCGCGAGGCGGGCGTGGTGATCGAGCCCATGGATACGGGTGCTGCCTGCCGCACCTACAATGTGCTGATGGCCGAGGGAAGGCGCGTCGCCGCGGCCTTGATCGCGGTCGAATAGCGCAAAAAAAGCGGGGCCCCGGAGGGCCCCGCCATCTTGTCGTTCGTTATGTCGGCCTGGTCGGTTTAGAGGAAGCCGCCATGGCTCTGCGCGATCATGCAATAGAGCATCGGGATCGACAGCAGCGTGTTGGTGCGCGAGAACAGCATCGCGGTGCGGGCGGCCTTCTTCTTCGTATCCGCGTCGGCCTCGACCAAGCCCAGCGCCTTCTTCTGCATCGGCCAGATGATGAACCAGACGTTGAACCACATGATGATGCCCAGCCACATGCCGATGCCGATGGGCGTGCTGATGCCGCCGTCGGTGATGCCCAGCGCCAGGGCGTCGCCGATATAGCGGTTCATCCCGGCGAGGATCAGGCCGGTGACGATCGTCGCCATGGCGCCCCAGCGGAACCAGAACAGGGCGGCCGGCGCGATGAACTTGCCGACGGCCGGTTTCAGCTCGTCCGGGATCTTGGGCATGGTGGGGATCTGGGTGAAGTTGAAGTACCAGAGATGGCCGATCCACATGATGCCGCTGATCACATGGAGCCAGCGGAAGAGAAACGCCCACCAGCTCTCATTGAAAGATGGCCAACTGACGAAGATGCCGACGACGACGATGACCACAACCGCCGCGACAAACCCGGCGATTACGGTATTCCTGAGTGACGATAAGACGCTCTGCATGGCTCCCCCTTGAGACTCAAGTTTCAGTTGCCGGTAGGCTAGCGCAAAATCCAATGACTTCAACGGCTTTGTTGAATAATTCTCACAACCGGAGTCGGGGCTTTCATGTCCTCTGACAATCCGGGACTGAGCTATTGCGGCGTGCTGCTGCGCCGGCACGATCCGGATCGCTACCTGACCGCGCTGTTTGCGCCATCGGCGCGGCGCGAGTCGTTGTTCGCACTTTACGCCTTCAATCTCGAGATCGCGCGGACTCGCGAAGCGATCCGCGAGCCCATGATGGGCCGGATCCGGCTGCAATGGTGGCGCGATGCGATCGCGGCGGCGGCGGCAGGGCAGCCCTATCGCCACGAGATCCTGGAACCGTTGGCGGTTGCCATGAAGGAACGGTCGCTGACCCTGGCCTGGTTCGAGCGGTTGATCGAGGCGCGCGAACAGGACATCGACGGCGCGCCGCCGACCGACATGGCGTCATTGATAACCTACGCCGAGGGGAGTTCGTCGGCACTCATCTGGCTCGCGTTCGAAATATTGGGGAGTGCTGCCAGTCGCGAATCATTCGCAATCGAGGCGGGCCGCGAGCTGGGCGTTGCCTGGGCGCTGACGGGGTTGCTCCGTGCCGTGCCCCATCATGCGCGCCAACGTCTGCTCCATCTGCCGGCCGACCTGCTCGCGCGTCATGATGTGCGCGCCGAAGACCTCTTGGAGCTGCGCAAGCCGGCGGGGTTGCAAGCGGTGGTGCGAGAGATCGCCGGCGAGGCGCGGTGCCAGCTGGATGGGGCGAGGAAAGCGGCGAGGGAACTGCCGCGCGCACTGCTGCCCGCGTTGCTGCCGGGCACGCTCGCTGGGCTCTATCTCGAACGGCTCACGCGTGCGGGCTTCGACCCCTATGCGCAAGCCGTACAGGATACGCCGCCGGGGCGGGTATGGCGGCTCACCTGGCGCTATCTGCTGGGGCGTTTCTAGTTGTCCGTCAATGCGGATGACGACAGCAGAGTTAAGGTAGCGGTGTGATGACAGGACGGTCGTTCCTTGCCTGTCTGCTGGTCGCTCTGATGACAGGCCTTCTGCTTTTCGGTTTCTCGGTCTCGTCCCCGCGCGCCGAGGGGCTGGTCCCCGATCGGCCGCAATGCGGAGGTGATGCCGGGGATCAAATCTACATCGCGATTGCTCATGACGTGTTTCGACTGCCCTACGCGACCGTCGAGCAAGTCAGGGCTCTTCCATCCAGCGACGACGAAAATCCGATTCCCGCTCCACCCGACCCGTTGGTGCCGAAGGGATGCTATGCCAACCCCGTCCGAGCAAAATCGCTGCGCCTGAACATCGACATACTGTCGGTTCTTCCGAATGCCGGGCTGCCAAACGCCACCATTCCCTATGTCGGCTTGGCTGTCATGCCGTCTACCGTCTCCTGGCAGGAAGCGCATGAGGACTGGTTCGGAATGGTCTGCAGGCTGAATGATCAGCCCGCCATCGCTAACATGATCCCAGAAGGATTCGTGCGCTGCACCATTCGAACAGGGCAGATGCCACCGAATGACAGGAAGACGGTCTACATGGTCTCGCCTGATCTTTATGCGACGCCCCTGGGAGAGCCGCTCCTCATTCGCACCGGTTTGGGAGACCTTCTCTATGGCGGCGATTCTATCGTCGATTACAAGCTCGAACCCGATGTCGTGATTTACTACCAGTTTTGGATCAAGGATCTCCCGATCCAGCATGTCCTGGATTTCGATCGCGCTCTGAGAGCGAAGATCGAAGCCGCGCGGGTGAAGGACTATGTCTGGCCGCCGGACTAGAGCGCTCAGGCACTCGCCGGCAGTTTGTTCAGCTCATCGCGCGCCAGCCAGGCGGTGAGGTCGGCGCGTGCCCGTGCGACCATCGCGGGCTTGCGTTCCGCTTTCGCGCGTTTCCCCACCGAGGTGATGGGGGCGGGCGGGAACAGGCCGAAATTCACATTCATCGGCTGGAAGCTGCTGGCGTCCGCACCGCCGGTGATGTGGCTGAGGAGCGCGCCCAGGGCCGTCGTGGGCGGCGGCGCTTCGGCGGTAAGCCCCAGCGCCTGTGCCGCGGCGAAGCGACCGGCCACGAGGCCGATGGCGGCGCTCTCGACATAACCCTCGACGCCGGTCACCTGGCCCGCGAAGCGCAGGCGCGCCATCGCCTTCAACCGCAGCTCGGCATCGAGCAGCTTGGGGCTGTTGATGAAGGTGTTGCGGTGGAGACCGCCGAGCCGCGCGAACTCGGCATTCTCGAGCCCGGGGATCATGCGGAAGATGCGGACCTGCTCGGCATATTTGAGCTTGGTCTGGAAGCCCACGATGTTGAAGAGCGTGCCAAGCGCATTGTCCTGGCGCAGCTGCACCACGGCATAGGGCGGCCGGTCCCGGCGCGGATTGGTCAGGCCCACCGGCTTCATCGGTCCGAAGCGCAGCGTGTTGGGCCCACGCTCCGCCATGACCTCGATCGGGAGGCAGCCCTCGAAATAGGGCGTGTTCTTCTCCCATTCCTTGAAGTCGCCCTTCTCGCCGGCGAGCAGCGCCGCGACGAAGGCCAGATATTCCGGTTTCTCCAAAGCGCAATTGATGTAGTCGGCCGTGCCGCCGCCCGGGCCCACCTTGTCGTAGCGCGACTGAAACCAGGCCTGCTCCATGTCGATGCTGTCGCGATGGACGATCGGCGCGATGGCGTCGAAGAAGGCGAGGGCGTCCTCGCCGCTCAGCTTGCGGATCGCTTCGGCCAGGGCAGGCGAGGTGAGGGGCCCGGTCGCGACGATCACGTTCTGCCAGTCGTCGGGCGGCAGGCCCGCGACCTCGCCACGGTCGACCGTCACCAGCGGCTCGGCCTCGAGCCGCTCGGTCACGCGCGCGGCGAAGAGATCGCGATCGACCGCGAGCGCGCCGCCGGCCGGAAGCTTGTGGGCGTCGGCCGCGGCCAGGATCAGGGACCCGGCGCGGCGCATCTCCTCATGGAGGAGCCCCACCGCATTGGCCTCGGCATCGTCCGAGCGCAGCGAGTTGGAGCAGACCAGCTCGGCGAACTGGTCGGTCTTATGGGCATCGGTCGCCCGCACCGGGCGCATCTCATGCAGCACCACCGGCACGCCGGCGCGCGCCAACTGCCAGGCGGCCTCGCTGCCGGCGAGCCCGGCGCCGATCACATGGACTGGATTGTCTCTCATGAGGCGAACAGATAGCGTCTGGGAAGGAATTGGGCAACCGGCGTGGATGTCGCTGGAGCCCGCCCAGAGGAGGGGCAAGGATGATCAAATTTCTCAATCCGAGCGGCGTGGTGAAGCCGTTCAGCAAATACAGCCAGGTGGCGGACGTCGCCGGCAATCACCGTTGGGTGCATATCTCGGGGCAGGTGGGCGCCACGCCCGAGGGCAAGCTGCTCGAAGGCTTCGAGGAGCAGGCCCGCCAGACCTGGCACAACATCATCGGCTGTCTGGATGCCGCCGACATGGATGTGGGCGACATCGTCAAGGTGAACCAGTTCCTGACGCGAACCGCCGACATCCCGGCCTCGCGCGAGATCCGAGATGAGATGATGGACGGCCATGCGCCGGCCTCGACCTTGCTGATCGTGGCGGGGCTCGCGCATCCCGCTCTCCTGGTCGAGATCGAAGTCATTGCGGCCAAGGCCGAGGGCGGCAAGGCGGCGAAGGCAGCATCGGCCGAAAAGGCGCCTGCGACGGCGGCGCCGAAAGCCGATCCAAAAGGGAAGGCGAAACGCTGAGCGCTGCCCCGCGCTATTGCGTGATGCTTTCCTGCTCCAGCATGCGGGCATAGGCGGGACGGGCCTTCACCGTCTCGATCAACCGTCCCAGCGCCGAAAAGCGGTTCGCGGGCTTGGCACAGTTGCGCGACCAGCGCGCCAGCATGGTGAGATAGATGTCGGCCGCGCTGAAGCGGGCACCCAGCAGGAAGGGCCCTTGCGCGGCGAGATGGCCGTCGATGAAACGCCACATCTGATCGAGATTGCGCTCGGCGGTCTCGACCAGCGGTTTGTGGCAATGCTCGTCGGGGCCGACATAAGCCTCGGCATGCCACCAATGGCTGAGCTCTTCCTGCAGCGTGTTGGTGAGATAGGTCATCCATTGCAGAAACAGCGGGCGCTGCCAGGTGCCCGGCGCCGGCGCCAGTTCGGCACCCGGATGACGCTCGCAGAGATACTGGACGATCGCCGCGGACTCATACATCGCCATCTCGCCCTCAACCAAGGTGGGCACGCGCGCATGGGGATTGAGCTTCAGATATTCCGGCGTGCGGGTGTCGCCCTTCTTGGGATCGAGCAGCTGCAGCTCATGCGCCAAGCCCAGCTCCAGCAGGACCGCATGGGGCGCCATGGCGGCCGATCCCGGGCTCCAATAAAGTTTGTACAAAGGCTCGCTCCTTGAATGCTGCATTGCCAAACGGCAATGACGGTGTCGCAAGGGGCCGCAGAATGCCGCTCCGCCGCGAGCCGGTCGAGCCTCAAAAGCGGGGCGCGCCGAGCCGGGCGATAGGAGGCAGGGCGTAGCATCGGGCCGGTCTTTGCGGTAACTTTTCTCCGGTCTCGCGCACGGATCGGGGTGGAGAGAGGAACCGCCGATGCCAGTCACGCATGAGCCGTGGTTGGTGGCGCTGTCGCTCGCTGTCGCCATCCAGGGCAGCTATGTCGGCTTGAGGCTGGCCGTGAGGCTGGGCGAGACCGACGGTTGGCGCCGTCGCCTGCGGCTCGCGGGCGCGGCCCTCTCGCTCGGGGTCGGCATCTGGTCGATGCATTTCGTCGCCATGCTCGCGGCGCATCTGCCGGGCACGGTCGATTTCCTCGTCTTCCCGACGCTGCTCTCCTTCCTGGTCTGCGTGATCGTCGTCGGCTTGGCGCTGGTGGCGGCGAGCTTCGGGCCGCCGACGCCGCTGCGCATCGCGGCGGCCGCTCTCTTCATGGGCGTCGGGATCGCGTCGATGCATTACATCGGCATGACGGCGCTCCATCGCAGCCTGCATCTCGACCATGATTGGCACCTCGTTGTCGCCAGCGTGCTGATCGCGATCGCGGCCTCGTCGCTGGCCATCTGGCTGGGCTTCGGCGCCCGTCGCCATCCGCCGCTGATCGTCTCGGCGACGGCGTTGGGCCTGGCCATCGCCGGCATGCATTACACCGCCATGGCCGGGCTCGAGGTCGAGCCCATGGCGATGGGGACCGCCTCGCTGCCGCCGGCCCTTTCGGTCGATCTGCTGGCGATCGTGGTGGCGGTCGTCGCCTTCCTGGTCTCCGGCATCTTCCTCTTGACCCTGATACCGGATCGGATCGCCGCCAATGCTGTCCCGGCGGCGGCCGACAATGCGGTTTTCCAGCCGCCGTCCGTGGCTCCGGTCGAAATCCCGCATTCCGCCTCCCCAAGCGGTCCGGCCCCCTTGGGTGGCCTCGGCCGGCCACCCCGGCGGCCCGGCAACCGGATCCCGGTCGAGCGGGCCGGCGCCACCCAGCTGATTCCGCCGGAGGAGGTGTTCGCGGTCCATGCGAACGCTCACTACACCTACGTCTTCAACGGGACCGACGACCTCTTCTGCAGCCTCTCGATCAGCGAGCTGGAGGGCCGGCTGGATCCGGCCCGGTTCATCCGGGTCCATCGCAGCCATATCGTGAATCTGGACCGCGTCGTCGCGATCCGGCGGACGGGCGACACCGGGCAGGTGGAGCTGGCGGGTGGGGCCCGCCGGACTGTGCCGGTCAGCCGCGCCAAGCTCTCGGGCCTCAAGGCCCAGGTCGAGGGCAAGATGCCCGAGGTCCTGAACCAGGGCGTCGCCGAGTAAGTCAATAAATATGACGCAATTCGTGCAGGGCGACCGCCATTCGTGCGGTTTCCGGCGCTTTGGTGCAGCCCTATTTGGCACCGGTCCCGGTCCGTCCGACCTTGTCGCTCGAGGGCTCGCAGCGACTCCCGGCTTCCGGGGCGGTGCCGGTCCTCCAAGAAAATCCGCGCGGTTGCACCTGTCACCCGTCCGAAGACGCGCCGGCAATCCGGGTCCTGAAAGGCCAGGCGGCGGAACCCAGGGAGGACGCTCATGATTCCAGGCAGCTTTGCCTACCACCGGCCGAAATCCGCCCAAGAGGCGGTCACCCTACTGTCCCAGCTTGGCGACGAGGCCCGGCCGCTCGCCGGTGGCCACAGCCTGATCCCGATGATGAAGCTGCGGCTGGCCAAGCCAACCCATCTCGTGGATCTGGGCCGGATCGGCGATCTCAAATTCATCAAGGACGAGGGCGGGGTCATCGCCATCGGCGCCATGACCACCCAGCATGAGCTGATCGCCTCCGATAGGGTGAGCAAGGCGATCCCGATCCTGCGGGAGGCGGCGCTGATGATCGCCGATCCGCAGGTGCGCTATCAGGGGACGCTCGGCGGCAATGTCGCCAACGGCGATCCCGGCAACGACATGCCGGCGCTGATGCAATGCCTCGACGCCACCTATCACCTTCTCGGCAAGGGCGGCGAACGCAAGGTCAAGGCGCGCGATTTCTATCAGGGCGCTTATTTCACCTCGCTCGAACCCGGTGAAATCCTGACGGCCGTTCGCATCCCGGTCCCGGCCGCCGGTCATGGCTATGCCTATGAGAAGCTGAAGCGGAAGGTGGGCGACTACGCGACCGCCGCCGCGGCCGTGCTGATCACGATGCAGGGCGGGACCTGCAAGTCCGCATCGATCGGTCTCACCAATCTTTCCGAGACGCCGCTCTATGCGGCCGATGCGGCCGCGGCACTGGTCGGCAGCGATCTCGGCACGGCCGCGCTCGACAAGGCGGTTACCTCCGCCGAGGCCCAGGTGGCGCCGGCGTCGGACGGCCGGGGCCCCGCCGAATACCGGCGCAAGATGGCGGGCGTCATGCTGCGCCGGGCCGTGCTGCGCGCCCTGTCGCGCGCGTCCTGATCGGGGAGGGAGAAAAATCATGGCGAAAAGCCAAGTGACGATGACGATCAATGGCCGCAGCATCGATGCGCTGGTCGAGCCGCGTATGCTGCTGGTGCACTTCCTGCGCGAGCAGCAGAACCTGACCGGGACCCATATCGGCTGCGAGACCACGCATTGCGGGGCCTGCACGGTCGATCTCGATGGGCGCTCGGTCAAATCCTGTACGGTCTTCGCGGTCCAGGCCGACGGCGCCTCGGTCACGACGATCGAGGGCATGGCCAAGCCCGACGGCACGCTTCATGCGCTGCAGGAGTCCTTCCGCGAGAAGCACGGGCTGCAATGCGGCTTCTGCACGCCGGGCATGATCATGCGCGCGCATCGGCTGCTGCAGGAAAACCCAAACCCGACCGATGAAGAGATCCGCTGGGGCATCTCCGGCAATATCTGCCGCTGCACCGGCTACCAGAACATCGTGAAGGCGATCCGCCATGCTGCCGACACGCTCGGTGGCCGGGTCACGAAGGAGGCTGCGGAATGAACGACACATCCCCCACGCGCGCGGAGCGCGAAGCCCGGCTGGAAGGCATGGGTTGCTCGCGCCGGCGCACCGAAGATGCCCGCTTCATCCAGGGCAAGGGCAACTATGTCGACGACCTCAAGCTGCCGAACATGCTGTTCGGCGACTTCGTTCGCTCGCCCTACGCCCACGCCCGGATCAAGAAGATCGACGTCTCCAAGGCGGCGGCACTGCCGGGCGTGAAGGCGGTCCTGACCGCCAACGAGCTGAAGCCGGTCAAGCTCGACTGGATGCCGACGCTCGCGGGCGACGTCCAGGCCGTGCTGGCCGGCGACAAGGTGCTGTTCCAGAACCAGGAGGTCGCCTTCGTCATCGCCGAGGACCGCTATATCGCGGCCGACGCGGTCGAGCTGGTCGAGGTCGAGTATGAGGACCTTCCGGTCGTCATCGATCCCTTCAAGGCGATGGACGCGAACGCGCCGGTCCTGCGCGAGGACCTCAAGGGCAAGACCGAAGGCGCCCATGGCAAGCGCAAGCATTGGAACCATATCTTCAACTGGGAGATCGGCGACCAGGCCGCTGCCGACGCGGCGTTGAACTCGGCCGAGGTGAAGATCAAGGAGCTGATCTCCTATCAGCGCGTCCATCCAAGCCCGCTCGAGACCTGCGCCTGCGTGGCCTCGATGGACAAGGTCCGCGGCGAGCTTACGGTCTGGGGAACCTTTCAGGCGCCCCATGTGGTGCGCACCGTCGCGGCATTGCTGTCCGGCATCACCGAGCAGAAAATCCATGTGATCGCGCCCGATATCGGTGGCGGCTTTGGCAACAAGGTCGGCGTCTATCCGGGTTATGTCTGCTCGATCGTCGGCTCGATCGTGCTGGGCGTGCCGATCAAATGGGTCGAGGACCGGATCGAGAATCTGACGGCGACCGCCTTCGCCCGTGATTACCACATGACGACCGAGCTGGCGGCGACCAAGGATGGCCGCATCACCGGCCTCAAGGTCCATGTGCTGGCCGATCACGGCGCTTTCGATGCCTGCGCCGACCCCAGCAAATGGCCGGCGGGCTTCTTCAACATCGTCACCGGCTCCTATGACATCCCGGCGGCGCATGTGTCGGTCGACGGAGTCTATACCAACAAGGCGCCGGGCGGCGTCGCCTATCGCTGCTCCTTCCGCGTGACCGAGGCCGCCTATTGCATCGAGCGCGCCATCGACGTGCTGGCGAAGAAGCTGAAGATGGATCCGGCCGAGTTGCGGCTCAAGAACCTGATCCGCGCCGAGCAGTTCCCCTATAAATCGGCGCTGGGCTGGGAATATGATTCCGGCAACTACCATGTCGCCATGCGCAAGGTGATGGATGCGGTGGGCTATCCGAAGCTGCGCGAGGAGCAGCGCCAGAAGCGCGAGGCTTTCAAGCGCGGCGAGACCCGCGAGTTGATGGGCATCGGTGTGGCCTTCTTCACCGAGATCGTCGGCGCCGGTCCTACCAAGAACTGCGACATCCTGGGAATCGGCATGTTCGATTCCTGCGAGATCCGCGTGCATCCGACCGGGGCCGTGATCGCGCGGCTCGGCACCAAGAGCCAGGGGCAGGGCCACGAGACCACCTATGGCCAGATCATCGCCACCGAGCTCGGCATTCCGGCGGACAGCATCAATATCGAGGAAGGCAATACGGATACCGCGCCCTACGGCCTCGGCACGTACGGCTCGCGCTCGACGCCGGTCTCCGGTGCCGCCACCGCCGTGGCGGCGCGCAAGATCAAGGCCAAGGCCCAGAAGATCGCCGCTCATCTGCTCGAGGTCGCCGAGGGCGATCTCGAATGGGACATCGACGGGTTCCGGGTGAAGGGCCTGCCCGAACGGACCAAGAGCATGAAGGAGATCGCCTGGGCGGCTTACAACAATGTGCCGCCCGGCATGGAGCATGGGCTGGAGGCGGTGAATTACTACGACCCGCCCAACATGACCTTTCCCTTCGGCGCCTATATCTGCGTCTGCGATGTCGATGCCGATACCGGCTACACCAAGATCCGGCGCTTCTATGCGCTGGACGATTGCGGCACGCGCATCAATCCGATGATCATCGAGGGCCAGGTCCATGGCGGCCTGACCGAGGCCTTCGGCATCGCGATGGGCCAGGAGATCAACTATGACGAGACCGGCAATGTCGTGACCGGCACCTTCATGGACTACTTCCTGCCGACCGCGGTCGAGACGCCGGTCTGGGAGACCGATTTCACGGTGACGCCGTCGCCGCATCATCCGATCGGCGCCAAGGGCGTGGGCGAGAGCCCCAATGTCGGCGGCGTGCCGGCCTTCTCCAATGCCGTGAACGATGCCTTCGGTCATCTCGATATCGGCCACATCCAGATGCCGCATGACGGTTGGCGAACCTGGATGGCGGCGAAGCAGGCGGGGCTGCACAAGTGATGCGATCATCGGGCTCGTCTATTGCAAACGGCCCCACCGTTGGGCAAGCCCGATGACCGCTGACCGCTCCGGGATTGCGGAGCGGTTGGCCGGGGTCGGCTACATCGCCGACCCCGGCCTTGCCACCGCGCTCTGGCTGATGGAGCTGCTCAAGCGCCCCTTGTTGCTCGAGGGGGCCGCCGGCGTCGGCAAGACCGAGGTCGCCAAGGCGCTCTCCGCCTTGCATTCGGCGAAGCTGATCCGGCTGCAATGCTATGAAGGGCTGGACCAGAATGCGGCGCTCTATGAGTGGAACTATCAGCGCCAGCTCCTCGCCATCAAGACGCGTGAGAATGCCGGCGACGATCCGGACCGCGTCGAGGCCCATATCTTCTCCGAGCCCTATCTGCTGGAACGCCCGCTGCTGCAGGCGATCCGCCAGGATGACCCGCCGGTCCTGCTGATCGACGAGATCGACCGTGCCGACGAGGAGTTCGAGGCTTTCCTGCTCGAGCTCCTGGCCGACTTCCAGATCACGGTGCCGGAGCTGGGCACGATCCAGGCCAAGGCTATCCCACGGGTGGTCATCACCTCGAACGGCACCCGCGAGCTGTCGGACGCCTTGCGCCGCCGCTGCCTCTATCACTTCGTGGATTTCCCCGAGCCCGACCGTGAGGCGCGGATCCTGCTGGCGCGGATGCCCAACATCGATGCGGGCTTGGCGCTGCAGATTGCCCGCATGGTGGCCGCGATCCGCAAGGAAGATCTGCGCAAGATTCCCGGGGTCGCCGAATCCCTCGATTGGGCCGCGGCCCTGGCCGGCCTGGGGATCAAGGACCTGCATCAGGATCCCGAGGCCGTCCATGACACGCTGATCTGCCTGCTCAAGACCAACGAGGACCAGCGCCGCCTGACCCGCGAGGTCAGCGATCGGCTGCTGGGGCGTGTGGCCTGAGATGGAGACCGTGGCGATGACGCCCATCGGCACCTCGGCACGGGCGAGGCTGGCGGCCTTCGTGCGATCCTTGCGTGCCAACGGCTTTGCCACCGGGCTGGGCGAGACGCAGGATGCGCTCAAGATCATGACCTCGGAACTGGCCTTGCGGCCGGTCTATCTGCGCGAGGGCTTCAAGGCGCTCTTTTGCAGCCGGCAGCAGGACTGGCAGCGCTTCGACGAGATCTTCGACGCCTTCTGGCTGGGCCGTGGCATGAAGACGGCGGTCCGGGCCAGCGGTGCGAAGCCCGATGCGCGCAGCGAACAGCGTAGCGGCTTTTCGGGAGTGGGAGCACCGGCCGATTCAACAACAGCCATGGCCGATCGCAACGCACAGGACGATGCTGGAGATTTGCCAGGCGAGGGCCGATCGCGTGGCGCCAGCAGTACCGAGAACCTGAGCCAGACGGATCTGCGCCATATCGCCGAGCCCGAAGCCTTGGACGAGGCCTTGCAGCTCGCCGAACGGCTGGCGCGGGTGATGCGCGATCGACTGACCCGGCGCGACCGCCGGCATCGCCGCGGCCGGCGCATCGACATGCGGCGCACGATCCGGGCCAGCATCGGCCAGGGCGGCACCCCGGTCGATCTGGTGCGGCGCCGGCGCAAGGAAAAGCCGTTGCGCCTGGTCATGCTGCTCGATGTCTCGGGCTCGATGAGCCTCTATTCCACGGCCTTCGTGCGGTTCATGCGCGGGCTGGTGGACCGGGCGCATGAGGCCGAGGCCTATGTGTTCCATACCCGCCTGGTGCATATCTCCGAGGCCTTGCGCGAGAGCGATCCGGTGCGCGCGGTCGAGCGCCTCTCCCTGATGGCGCAAGGCTGGTCCGGCGGCACGCGCATCGGCGACAGCCTTGCGAGCTTCAACCGCTTCCACGCGGCGCGGGTGCTGAATTCGCGCAGCGTCGTCATCATCCTGTCGGACGGTTACGACACCGGCGAGCCGGGAGCGCTGGCGCAGGAGATGGCGGCCCTCCGGCGGCGCGCGCGGCGCATCGTCTGGCTCAACCCGATGATGGGCTGGAAGGATTACGCACCGGTCGCGGGCGGCATGCGGGCGGCGCTGCCCTATATCGACCTGTTCGCGCCGGCGCATAATCTGGCGTCGCTGGCGGCGCTCGAACCCTATCTGGCGAAGCTCTGAGCCATGAAGAAGGCCGACGACATCCTCGAGCTGGTGTCCGAGTTCAAGGCGCGGGGGACACCCTTTGCGCTCGCGACCGTGGTGCGCACGGTGTCGCTGACGGCGGCGAAGGCGGGTGCCAAGGCGATCATCACGCTGGACGGGCGCGTGGCGGGCGGTTGGATCGGCGGCGGCTGCGCCCGGGCGGCGGTGCTGGCGGCCGCGCGCGAGGCACTGGCGGACGGCAAGCCGCGGCTCGTCAGCATCCAGCCCAAGGACCTGCTGGACGAGCAGGGGCTTCGCCCGGGTGAAGTGCGCGAAGGCATCGCCTTCGCCAAGAACATGTGCCCCAGCCGCGGCACCATGGACGTCTTCGTCGAGCCCTTGCTGCCACGCGCGAGCGTGGTGGTGCTGGGCGCCTCGCCGGTGGCGGTGGCGATCGCCGATCTGGCGCGACGCATCGGTTTCGCCGTGACCGCCGCGGCGCCGCAGGCGGATCTCGAGGCGTTCGGCGATCTCGATGGCCGCATCGACGGCTATGACGTGCCGGCGAAAGGCGAGGGGCCGCGCTATCTGGTGGTGGCGACGCAAGGGCGCGGCGACCTCGCTGCCCTCAAGGCCGCGCTCTCGACCGACGGCGATTATGTCGCCTTCGTCGGCAGCCGCGCCAAGGCCGCTTCGCTGCGCGAGCAGCTTCAGGAAGACGGCATGGAGATCACGCGATTGGATCGCCTGCGGGCGCCGGCGGGTCTCGATCTCGGCGCCATCGGGCCGGAGGAAATCGCGCTCTCGGTCGTGGCTGAGATCGTCGAGGTGCGCCGGCGGGGGCAGCATGCGGCCGCGCCGGCGGTCAGGGTCGCCGGCCGCTCGTGATCAGGTGGGTGGAGGAGAGGAAGTAACGGTCGTCGTCGATCCGCCGCCGCTGGTCTTGCATCCAGGCTTCGACGATGGCGGGGTCCAGATTGGAGGCCATGGCGGCTTTTCCCACCGTGTCGGCCACCCAGCCATAGGCCCGGCCGTCCGATGTCGTCACCGTCTCCGCAACGACGGCGACGTCCTTGAAGCCGGCCTCGAGCAGGA
>NZ_JBOHKS010000164.1:0-5728 GCF_050729195.1 Hypericibacter sp. | reverse complement strand
TGCAGGCGATGCCATATTCGGCACCTTCCAGCGCAACGACCTTGGTCAGCCCGATCACGCCATGCTTGGCGGCGACATAGGCGGCCTTGAAGGGCGAGGCGATGAGCCCATGCACCGAGGCGACATTCACGATGCGTCCCCATTGCCGCTCCTTCATGTCAGCAAAGGCGGCCTGGATGGCGTGGAAAGCGCCGCTCAGATTGATCGCCAGGATCGCGTCCCATTTCGTGGGCGCGAAACTCTCGATCGGCTCGACATGCTGGATGCCGGCATTGTTGATCAGGATGTCGACCTTGCCGAAGGTGCTCCGGGCATGGTCGACCATGGCCCGGACGGCGGCCGGCTGGCTCATATCGGCGCCGTCATAGAGGATCTCGGTGCCGGTCTCGGCCGCGAGCGCCCCGCGGGTCTTCTCGATCTCGATGGCATTGCCGAAGCCGTTGATCATGACCGCCGCCCCTTGGGCCGCCAGGCGCCGGGCGATGCCGAGGCCGATGCCGCTGGTCGAGCCGGTGACGATGGCGGCCTTGCCCATCAGCGGGCGGCGATCGGTGGCCGGCATCCGGATCTCGTTCTGGGTCATCAGCATGGTGGCATTCACTCCTATGGGGTCGTTTTCCGGGCTCGGCCGATCCATCCCGAGGATGTGACCGGCGGCGGGGTTTTTTCCTGGGTTGGAATGTGCCAAACAGGGATGGCAGCAAGGAAATGCCGGGGTCCTATGGTTTCGATGCCGCCCTGGCATGGCCGGATGGGGCATGCTCTTTGGGCATTGAGGGGTGACTCATGGAAATCCACCAGATCCGCTATTTCCTGGCTGTCTGCGAGACGCTGAACTTCACGCGCGCGGCCGAGCGCTGCAACGTGACCCAGCCGGCCTTGAGCCGCGCAATCCAGAAGCTGGAAGAGGAGCTCGGCGGTCAGCTGTTCCGTCGCGAGCGGAGCCTGACGCACATGACCGATCTCGGCCAATTGATGAAGCCGCAGCTCGAGAAGGTGGCCGTCGGGGAGAAGGCCGCGAAATCCGCCGCCCGCGAGTTCCTGAAGCTGGACGATGCGCCGCTGAAGCTCGGCATCATGTGCACGATCGGGCCGCTGCGGGGGATCGGCTTCCTGGCCGATTTCCGCACCCGGCATCCCGGCATCGCCGTGACCCTCAAGGAGGGCGTGCCGACCGAGCTCAGCGACATGCTGATGTCAGGCGACCTCGACGTCGCCATCATGGCGCAGGAGAAGCCGTTCGACGAACGCTTCGATCTGCGTGCGCTCTATCGTGAGCGTTTCTCGGTGGCGCTGCCGCCGGGCCATCGCCTGACGCCCAAGAATGCCGTGCGGGTCACCGATCTTGCCAACGAGAACTACCTGCAGCGGCTCAACTGCGAATATTACGATACGCTCAACGCGCTCTGCGAGGATTGGAGCAAGATCAACGTCAAGACGGTCTATAAGAGCGAGCGCGAGGACTGGATCCAGACCATGGTGATCGCCGGCATGGGAATCTGCTTCATTCCGGAATTCTCGCCGACCGTGCCGGGCCTGGTGACGCGGCCTCTGGTCGATCCCGAGGTGGCGCGCGAGGTGCTGCTGGTCAGCATCGCCGGCCGCCGCTTCTCGCCCGCGGTCGCCACCTTCGTCAAATCGATCAAGGCCTATAAATGGCCCGCGGCGTGACGGCCGCTCTCCGAAACCTTACCTGACGATCGGCCTTAGCCCACCGCATCCTTCACCAGCGCGCCACGCGTCGCCAGGAACTCATCGAGTGCTGCCTCGAAGCGGGCCACGTCGGGCTCGCGCATCGGCAGGGACAGCGCGACGAAGCCGCGCCGCGCGAGATAGATGCCGGCGGCGATCATGTCGAGATGGAACAGCTTCAGGACCTCGCCCATCCGGTTCTCGGTCGCGGGGTCGCTCGGATGGGCGTCGGCCGGCGTGCGCACCGGGCCCCTCACGAAATGCAGATTCATCAGCGAGCCCACGCCCGTGATCTGCAGCGGGGCCTCGTGGCGGCGCGCCACCTTCTGGAGGCGGCCGCGCATCTCATCGCCCAGCGCATTGAGGCGGACCGCTTCGTCGGCGGTGAAGACCTGGGTCAGGCCGGCGACGCCGCCCGCCATCGAACAGACATTGTTGTTGAAGGTGCCGGCATGGCCGATCGAATCCGAGCGATAGGGAT
The DNA here is from genome assembly GCF_050729195.1 of Hypericibacter sp. Classification (NCBI taxonomy): domain Bacteria; kingdom Pseudomonadati; phylum Pseudomonadota; class Alphaproteobacteria; order Rhodospirillales; family Dongiaceae; genus Hypericibacter; species Hypericibacter sp. The sequence goes on along the minus strand of NZ_JBOHKS010000164.1, from coordinate 3,555 downwards.
CGAACCGTTCCATCAGATCGCGCCGTCCGCCGAAGGCGCCGAAAGAGAGGCCGCCGCCGAGATATTTACCGAGCGTGGTCATGTCCGGCTTGATGCCGACGAGAGCCTGGCAGCCCCCGGGCGCGAGGCGCGAGGTCATCACCTCGTCGAAGATCAGGACAATGCCGCGCCGGCTGCATTCCTCGCGGAGCATCTCGAGGAAGGCGGGATCGGCCGGGAGGCAGCCGGCGGAGCCCTGCATCGGTTCGACCAGCACGGCCGCCAGATCGGCGCCATGCTCGGCGATCAGCCCTCGCGTGTATTCGGTCTCGTTGTAGCGGCTCTTGACCCAGTTCAGCGGCAGGTTGAGCGGGTTGCCATGGCTGCCGAAATAGAACACACCGCCATGATAGGCGAATTCGAACACCATGATCTTGTCGCGGCCGGTCATGATGCGCGCGGTCTGGATCGCGAACAGATTGGCCTCGGTGCCGGAATTGCAGAACCGCACCAGCTCGATCGAGGGAATCCGCTTGCAGATGGCTTCGGCCAGCTGCGCCTCGTAGCGGTTGGGTCCGCCCAGCACGATGCCGTCGCTCAGGGCCTTCGAGATGGCGCCCTGGATCACGGGGTCCGAATGGCCATAGAGCCCCGCCGTATATTCCCCGAGGAAGTCGAGATATTCGTGGCCGTCGAGATCGGTCAGGCGGTTGCCCTTGCCGCCGGACCAGGCGAGCGGGAAGGGGGTGTAGTGGAGGACCGTGCGGGTGTTGCCGCCCGGCATGACCTGGGAGGCGACCTGCGCGCGCGCCTTGCTCTGCGGGTTGGCGGCGCCGTAACGCGCCTCCGCCTCGGCGATCGCGGCATCGAGATCGGCGTTGGGACGGGAACCGTCGGCCATGGTCTTACGCTCCTGCTGATCGGCCTCTTTTCCGGGGGGCCGCGGCCCCGAGCATCGGGATTGGCGCGGCCGGCGTCAATCGCTCAACTAAAGTCTAAGCCGGAGGCTTTATCGGGGACCGAATCAATAAGATGAGCCCGGTTGGCTGCGGTGGCGCTTGATCGAGCCGGCCTGCGCGAAAACGCCTCCTGGCGGTGGCCGGAGAGAAGCTGTTACAGGACGGCCCGCGCGGGTGATCCCGAGCCGGCTCTCGCGCTGTCTCGTTAAGGGTTCTCCCGGAAGCCGGGAGGATAATGCGATCCGGCCCACGAGTCCGGGAGTCGCGCGGATCCTGTCCCCATCGCCCCCGTGACCTGAGAGAGTGCAAGAGCTTGGACAGCGTTCTTCCTGCCGACATGGAGCTGATCGACCGCCTCCTGGCCTTGCCGGAGCTGGAGCGTCCGTCGCTCTCGCCCGACGGCAACTGGCTCGCCTGGAGCTGGAGCGGCCTCGGACCCACGGTCGAGGTCTGGATCGCGCCGACCGACGGCAGCATTCCGCCGCGCTGCCTCGTGGCCAACGCGGATGATCTTCATGTCGAGGATTGGTGGCCCGACAGCCGGGTGCTGCTGCTCTCGGGCACGCAGGACGGCGCCGAGCGGGTGAGGCTCTATCGCCAGGAGCTCGCCGGCGGCGCTCCAACGCTGCTGACCGAGCCCGCGCCCGATTTCTACATCCATGGCGGCCGCGTCACGGCGGACGGGCGGTCGCTTGTCTATGCCGCCAATCTCGATATCGCGATCGGCCAGCCGATCGAGCCCGCCTGGATCTATCGCCACGATCTCGACGGGAACCGACGCACGCTGCTGGCGAAGCCCAAGCGCCCCCATCACGACACGCCCCTGCCGAGCCCGAAGGGGCAACAGGTCCTCTATGCGCGAATCGACCGGGGGCCCGGCGGCCGCCAGCTCTGGCTGGTGGATCTCGACGGCAAGAACGATCGCGAGCTGCTCGATCTCGGCAAGGAGACCAAGCTCTTCGCCCATTGGAGCCCCGACGGGAAGGGGCTCGCGATCCTGGCGGAAGACGCCCGGACCAGCCTCGTCGGCTATTACGATCTCGCAGCCAACCGGATGCGCTGGCTGATCGACGATGCCGTCCGCGGCATCGAGCAGATCTCATGGCCCCGCCGCAGCCCGGAGATCGTGGTGACGGAGACGAAGGAGGGGCGCAGCCAAGTGTGCCTGCTCGATCCCGCGACGGGCCGCGAACGGCCCTTCCGCCGAGCGCCCGGCACCTGGCTGCCGCTGGGTCCGGTCCCCGACCGGACCGGCGCGCAGACGGCCTGGGTCGTCCGCTTCTACGACGCGCGCACGCCCTTGCGCGTGTTGCGCCTCGTCGGCCAGGGCGAGACCACCGATCTGACGGCTCTGCCGCCGGGGCAGGGCGTTCCGCCCGACCTTCTGACGGCGCCGGAGGATTTTCGCTGGCGCTCGGTCGACGGGCTCGACATCCATGGCTGGCTCTATCGCGCGACGCCGCCTTCGAAGGGGCTGATCGTCTGGGTGCATGGCGGCCCGACCTGGCATCTCGAGGCGCGCTACGATCTCGAGCTGCAGTTTCTCGTCGGCGCCGGCTTCGACGTCTTCGCGCCCAATTACCGTGGCTCGACCGGCTATGGCCCCGATTTCCGCGAGGCCATCAAGAAGGAGGGCTGGGGCGGGCTGGAGCAGGAGGATATCCGCAGCGGCATCGAGGCGCTGATCGCGCAAGGCCTGGCGCAAGCGGGCCGTGTCGGCATCGCCGGCGTCTCCTATGGCGGTTACTCCTCCTGGTGGGCGATCACCCATTTCCCCACCGCCGTGGTGGCGGCCGCGGCGCCGATCTGCGGCATGACCGATCTGGTGGTCGATTACGAGACCACGCGGCCCGATCTGCGCAGCTACAGCGAGGAGATGATGGGCGGCGCGCCCCAGGATGTGCCGGAGCGCTATCGCGAGCGTTCGCCGATCCATTTCGTCAGGAACATCCGCGGCCAACTGCTGATCGTGCAAGGCCTGCAGGATCCCAATGTGACGCCCGAGAACCTGAGCGCTGTCAGCAAGGCGCTCGACGCGGCCGGCATTCCCTACGAGGTGCTGGCCTTCCCCGACGAGGGCCATGGCATCGCCAAGCCCGCGAACCGGGCCCGGCTCAATCGCCGGCTGGCCTCGTTCTTCGAAGAGGCGCTGCGCGGCTGAACTGGCGAGGGTTAGAGTCCGCGGTTGACGCCGCCGTCGACCATGATGTTCTGGCCTGTCGTCGCCCCGGAGTGAGGGGAGAGCAGAAAATCCGTCATGCTGACGAGCTCGGACATGCGCGTCGCCCGCGCCAGCGGAATGGTCCGCCGGACTTCCTCGCTCAGCGGCCAGTTGTCCACGAATCCCGGCAGGATGTTGTTCATCCGGATGCCGTCGCGCGCATATCGGTCCGCATAGAGCTTGGTATAGCCGGCGAGCGCCATCCGCACCGTGCCCGAGACCGGAAAGATCAGGCGCGGCTCGAGTGCCGCGAAGGTCGAGATATTGACGATCGATCCGCCCCCGTCGCGCTGGAGGATCGGCGTGACGAGGCGCGCCATCCGAACCACATTGAGAAAATAGAGATCGACGCCGAACCGCCAGGCCTCGTCGCGGATCTCGATCAGCGACCGGTCC
>NZ_JBOHKS010000163.1:0-18923 GCF_050729195.1 Hypericibacter sp. | reverse complement strand
CCGCAAGAGCATTTCAGCGGCAACTACAAGACCAACGGCAAGGACGGCCTCATCACCCAGGGCGATGTCGCGGCCGAATGGGTCCGGGTGCCGGATGGCGCCAGGCCCGACGGCGTCGATCCCGTCTTCCTCGGCATCTGGAGCGCCATCCCGCTGGTCGGCATGGCCCATGGCGCCATCGATCCGGCCATGGTCGGGCTGTGGCGGGCCGAGGCCGACAGCGATGGCGGCCACACGATCCTGGTTTGGCGCATCTCGCCGGACGGCGATTCGGTACTCACGCCGGTTGTCACCATCAAGGGCGATCTCGGGGCCGACGCGGGCGATCTCGAGATCTCGCCCGACCATGGCGACAATTTCAAATCGAGCTACAAATTCCAAGGCCCGGACAGCTTCATCACCAGCGACGAGGCCGGCAGCTATCGCTGGCAGCGCAAGGGGACCGGGCTCTGGTAGGAGCCGGGGCCCGCCCAAAAGGGGTTAATCCGAAGCCCTTGGAAAACCCTCTGTCTCTGCCCATTTATCAGGCGGTTCAAGCCGTTGCGGCAAAGCCGTGGCGTGCTTGAAGCCTCCCGAAATTCAGCCTAGCTTGGGCCCCATGTCAGACCTTTTGCAGCGACTCCTCGCAGAGCGACCTCACCTGCTGGCCGATGGTGCCACGGGTACGAATCTGTTCGACGCCGGCCTCGCTACCGGCGAAGCGCCCGAGATGTGGAACTTCGAGCATCCCGAGAAGATCGAAGCGCTGCATCAGAGCATGGTCGATGCGGGCGCCGACATCATCCTCACCAACACCTTCGGCGGCAGCCGCTATCGGCTGAAGCTGCACAAGGCGCAGGACCGCGTCGAAGAGATCAACCGCCGCGCGGTCGAGATCGCGCGCAAGGTGGCGGATCGCGCCGGCCGGCCGGTGGTGGTTGCAGGCTCGATCGGCCCGACCGGGGAGCTGTTCGAGCCGCTGGGCCCGTTGACCCATGCCGAGGGCGTCGCTGCCTTCGCCGAGCAGGCCCGCGCGCTGGCCTCGGCCGGCGCCGACGTGCTCTGGATCGAGACCATGTCGTCGAAGGACGAGGTGCGTGCCGCGGCCGAGGGGGCCGCCAGCACGGGCCTGCCTTATGTCTGCACCCTCTCCTTCGACACCAACGGCCGCACCATGATGGGGCTGATGCCGGGCGAGCATGCGCAGCTCTGCCATGAGCTCACGCCCCGCCCAGTCGGCTATGGCGCCAATTGCGGCGTGGGTGCGGCCGAGCTGATCGCGGCCGTCGTCAACATGTCGGGCTCGGCCGAGACCGGCGACGTCATCGTCGCCAAGGGAAATTGCGGCATCCCCTATTATCACGAAGGCAAGATCCGCTATGACGGCACGCCCGAGCTGATGGCCGAATATGTGCGCATGGCGCGCGATGCCGGGGCCCGCATCATCGGCGGCTGTTGCGGCACCTCGCCGACGCATCTGCGAGCGATGCGCGAGGCGCTCGACAACTACGTGGCGGGGCCGAAGCCGACGCTGGACGAGATCGTAGGCCGGCTCGGCCAGATCTCGCTCGGCGCCAACCAGCAGGCGAGCGGCATCCAGGCCCCGAGCAATACCCGCGAAAACCGCCGCCGCCGCCGCGAGAGCGCATCGGGCGACGGCGCTTTCTAGAGCAGGATTCACGTCTCGAGTCACAGCGACTTGAGACGACCAGACTCTAGGCGTCTGCCGTCACCATTTGATGGATTTCAGGAAAGTCTCGATCGTCGCGCGGTCGGGCGCGCCGTCGCGCCAGCAGTCATAGCCGAGGATATAAGAGCCAGCCCCTGCACCCCCGCCTTGCGTGTAGGTGGCGTGGGTATATTTGAGAAAACCGACGCAATCCGTCCGTTTCTTCCAGAGCTCCGCCTGGAACCGAACGAGGTCATAATCCTCGAATTCGTCATCCTCGACAAACTCGCTCCGATCCTCGATCTCGTCGAATTCCTTGAGCTGCGATTCGATCGAATCCTTGAAGAAGTAACTCGTGCGTCCGGCCTTGCCGGCCTCGATATGCACGACATGGGTGCGGAGATCGGCCAGCACCACCTGGAAATCGGCAGTGATCCCATCGGCTCGTTCGCCCTGCTCCGACTGGCGCGCACGATAGCATTCGGCCCAGTCCGCATTGGGTTCCATGAGGAGGGTCAAGGTCGAACGCTTGCAGTCGATCTTCTCCAGCGTGGCGGCGGACGCGCCTGGCGCCGGCCCCAGGAGCAGCGCCAGGACGGCCGCTCCGATCAGTTTCCGCATCATGCTTCAACTCCCCCACTAGCGCTCCGCCTCCGGCACTTCATTGCCGCCTCGCGACAGGCATCCGTGCCCGTCGTCTCAATCGTCGATCGCGTCCAGCGTGGCCTCGATCTGGGCGCGGTCGGGCGCACCGTCGCGCCAGCAGTCATAGCCCGCCACATAGCCCTTGGCGCCGATGGCGCTGCCCGTCTGGCCGATGGCGCCACCCATATATTTCATGAAACCGATGCAGCTCATCGGGGTCTCCGAAATCGATGCGCCGAACCGGATGATCTGATAGCGCCGGAATTCCGGTTCCGTCCCGACCACCGCGAATCCTTCAAGTTCCTTCCAGTTCCGTAACTTGCTGCTGACCGGCATCTTGTCGAAATAGGTGTTCTTCCCCGCAACGACGGAGGCGACATGCGCGACATGCGTGCCCATATCGGCCGTCAGCATCTCTATTTCCGCCGTGGCACCTTCCGCATCGTCGTCGGGATCGGACCAATGAAGGAGTTCACACTCGATCCGTTCGATCTTGTCGGCGGGCAGGAACTCCAGATCGAGCCGGCTGCAATCGACCTTCTCCGCGGCGGCCTGGGCGGCGGCACCCGGCAGCAGCATCGAGATGGCGATCAGAACGATGCTCCCGATCCTTCGCATGGGCTGCCTGCTCAATCGTCGATCGCGTCGAGGGTGGCCTCGATCTGGCCGCGGTCGGGCGAACCGTTCCGCCAGCAGTCATAGCCGGCCACATAGGAACGCGCGCCGTAGGAATTGCCGCCCTGCGCGATCATGGCGCCGCCATATTTGAGGAAGCCGATGCAATCGGTCTCCGCCTTCCAGAGCGAGGCGCGGAAGCGGATGATCTGGTACCGGTCGTAGCCCGGCTCGGTCGCGACATCCCTCATATCCTCGAGCTCGTCATAGTCGCTGAGCTTGTTGCTGACAGGCACCTTGTCGAAATAGGTGTTCCTGCCCGCGACGACCGAGGTGATATGCACGACATGCGTGCCGATATCGGCGATCAGCGTCTCCACCTCCGCGTTGGCTTCCTCGGCACCCTCGGAGTAGTGACGGACGTAGCATTCGGACCAATCCGCCTTGTCGGCCGGCGCAAACGCCAGATCGAGATGGCTGCAATCGACCTTCTCCGCGGCGCGGGCAGCACCGCCGGCGAACGCCATCGCCGTTGCGATCAGAATGAAACCCAAAAGCCCTCGCATCACGCCGTCCCCTCAATCGTCGATATCGTCCAAGGTGGCTTCGATCTGGACCCGGTCCGGGGTGCCATTGCGCCAGCAATCGTAGCCAGCGACATAATTATGTGCGCCGTTGTTCGACCCCGCCTGCGTGATGGCGCCGCCGCCATATTTGACAAAGCCGATGCAATCCGCCGGCGCCTTCCAGATCGTGGCGCGGAAGCGGATGATCTGGAAGCGCTCGAAGCTTGGTTCCGTCGACCCGGTGACCATATCCTCGAGCTCATCGTAGGCGGTCATCTTGGTGCTGACCGGCTCTTTGTAGAGATAGGTGTTCCTGCCCGCTTCGACCGAAGTGAGGTGCACGACATGCGTGCCGATATCCGCGATCAATGTCTCCACCTCGGCGTTGGCTTCTTCCGCGCCTTCGGAATAGTGATAGACATAGCATTCGGACCAATCGGCTTTACTGGCCGGCGGAAATTCCAGGCTGATCTGGCTGCAATCGACCTTCTCCGCCGCCGCATGGCTGGTCGACGGGCCAAACAACACCATCGCCGCCAACAAGCCGGCGCACCATCCCCCGCGCATCGCTCCCCCCGCAATCTTGTCGCAGGACAAGAATAGCCGAGGCCGGCCGATAAGGCGATAGGAATGAATGGATTTGCTCGCTAAGCGAGCAACGCGTCCAGTTCCGCGATCGAATCAAGCACGCGATCGGCGTGATCCGCCAGCACCTCGCGCGGACTGACACCGGTGAGAACGCCGATCGCGAGACCCGCGCCAGCAGCGCGTGCCATATGCATGTCATGGGGCGTATCGCCCACCACCGCGATCTCATGGGCCGGGATTTCGATCGCGCGGCAGAACGCATGGACCATGCCGGGTCCGGGCTTGTGCCCGTGGCCCGAATCGTAACCACAGGAAAAATCCACCAGCCCCACCAGCTCGAAAGTCTCGATCGCGGCGCGCGCCGCGGCGTGGCTGTCCATGGTGGCGACGCCGATCTTGAGCCCCTTCGCCTTGAGCCGGCCGAACAGCGCGGCCAGGTCGGTGACCGGCGTCGGCCGCATCTCCATGCTCTTGGCGAAGTTCGCGTCGAAGCGGCGGGTGAGCCGCGCGACGGTCCAGTCGCCGCCGGCGACGCGCGACCAGATCTCGGCGATCTCGGCATTGGTACCCGCCGCGAGTGGCGAATGCGGGTCGAGGCGCTGCGTGGCGGCATCGAAGCCGCTCTCGACCAGGAGCTTCAGCGCCAGCGCCCTGTCGCCGCCGGCAATCTCGTTCGCGGTGTCGAGATAGAGCGGCATCCAGGTGGCGTTGAAGTCGAACAGCGTGCCGTCCTTGTCGAACAGCACCGCTCGCACCGGCGGGAGAAGGGTCACGTCGCTCCCATCATGCCGCTCAGATCGTCACGCCGAGCCGGCGGGCCTGCTTGGCGCTCAGCGCCTGGAACACGCGATCCGACAGCATCGCCATCAGAGCGATCGAGCCGCCGGCGATCACGCCCATGCCGAAATTCGCCGAGGTCATCGAGCCGAACACCATCTGACCCAGATCGCGCGTGCCGACCAGCGCCGCGATCACCAGCATGGTGATGCCCAGCATGATGGTCTGGTTGAGGCCCAGCATGATCTGCGGCAACGCGATCGGCAGGCGCACCTGCCAGAGGATCTGGCGCTCGGTGCAGCCGATCATGTGCGCGGCCTCGATCACATGGCCGGGCACGCTGCGCAGGCCATGCTCGGTGTAACGGATGGCCGGGACGATCGCGTAGGACATGATCGCGAGCAGGGCCGAGAAATCGCCGATCTTGAACAGCATGATGATCGGGATGAGATAGACGAATTGCGGCATGGTCTGCAGCGTGTCGTTGATCGGCCGCAGGACCGTCGAGACGCGATCGTTCGAGGCGGCCCAGATGCCGAGCGTCGTGCCGATCATGAAGGACAGCCCCACGCTGCCGATCATCAGATAGATGCTCCACATGGCCGGCAGCCAGGCGCCGCCGATCAGCATGAAGCCCATGGCGAGGAAGGCGAAGATCCCGAGCCGCCAGCCGCCGGCGCCGACCGAGAGCGCGATGACGACCGCCATGAAAGCCGGCCAGGGCGTGCCGCTGGTGCCGAAATAATAGAGGCCGCCCATGATCACGACCGGTACCAGCCCGCGCCAGCCCCATTTCCGCCAGGCGAGCGCGGCGATCGCCACCAGGATCGCGACATAGACCGCGGCCACGGTCGGCGACATGTCGAAGCCCCAATAGTTCGCGCGCACCGAATTCACCAGGCCGATGCGCAAGGGCAGCATGTAGAAGAACAGCGCCGCGTTCTTGATGGCGTCGAGCGCGCCGCCGAGATTGACGACGATCCAGTCGACCATCTCGTTGAGCGGCTTGGCCGGCCGAATGACCCAGCCTTCCGGCCAGTCATTGAAGGCCGGGATGACGAGCTGCAGCAGCAGGCTCGCGACCAGGGCCACCAGCGCGAAGGTGATATAGGGATGGCGGCGCCAGATCGGTCCCTCGACCGGCAGCTTGGTCTCGCCGGCGCGCCGGCTGAAGCCATGGCCGATGCGATCGAGCATCATCGCCAGCAGCGCGATGACGATGCCGGCAAGCAAGCTCTGCCCGAACTCCGCCTTGCGCAGGGTCGAGATCACTTCCCAGCCGATATCGGCGAAGCCGCCGATGGTGGCCGCGATGATGACCATGCTGAGGGCCGCCATGATGCATTGGTTGAGGCCCAGCATGATGCCCGGCATGGCGGCCGGCACCTGCACCCACCAGGTGAGCTGGCGGTTGCTGCAGCCCGCCATCTGCCCGGCCTCGGTGATGTTGGGCGCCACACTGGCGACGCTGATCATCACGTTCCGGACCATCGGCGGAATGGCGAAGATGACGCTCGCCACCAGGCCGACCACCGGTCCATAGCCCAGGAACAGGATGAGCGGCGTCAGGTAAGAGAAGGTCGGCACCGTCTGCATCACGTCGAGCACCGGCTCGAGCACGCGCCGCACCCGCGCCGAATGAGCGCCCCAGAGGCCCAGGAACAAGCCGATGCTGGCCGAGAGCGGAACGGCGATGCCGACCAGCGCCAGCGTCACCATGCTTTCGTCCCAATAACCGGTGACCACCATGTAAAGCAGGGACAGGGCCGTGAACCAGGCCAGGCGGCGCCCGCCGGCGGCATGCGCCATCGCGGTGGCGCTGAGCACGACCGCCGGCCAGGGCAGCCAATGGAGCAGGCCGCGCAGCCACAGCATCGGGAACTCGAGCAGCCAGGAGAGCGCGCGGAAGATGAACTTGAACCAGTCGACCACCTGGCGCATGCCGTCATTCAGCACGCTATCGATCGGCGGCACCCACTCCTTCGGATAGGCCACCAGCCAGGGAAACTGGCTGCGGAGCAGGAAGCAGACGAGACAGAAGGCGAAGACGCCCGCCCAGACCAGCGCCCAACCATCGATGCGCTTCGCCGCCGCGGCGGGCAGACCGCCGGTGCCCGCGACAGCCGTCATCGCGGGGCTGCTCCCTCCGCCAGGGCTGCGAGCACGCCTTGGGCCGTGATATGGCCGCAGACAGTGCCGCTCTCGTCGGTGCAGGCCAGGGCCTCGACCGAGCTATCGAAGCGCGGGATCACCATCTCCAGCGAGAGATGCATCGGTACGCTGCCGCCGATCACGATCTCCGATCCTATCGGCAGCATGACGTCGCGCGCGGTGATGACCTTGACCCGCGGCACGTCGCGCGTGAACTCGGCGACATAGGCATCGGCCGGATGCGTCACGACCTCGGAGGGCGTGCCGATCTGGACCACGGCGCCGTCCTTCATGATGGCGATCCGGTCGCCGAGGCGCAGCGCCTCGAGGAAGTCGTGGGTGATGAAGACGATGGTCTTGTGCAGCAGCTTCTGCAGCCGCAGGAACTCGTCCTGCATCTGGCGCCGGATCAGGGGATCGAGCGCCGAGAAAGGCTCATCGAGGAACCAGAGCTCCGGCTCGACGGCGAGACTGCGGGCGATGCCGACGCGCTGCTGCTGGCCGCCGGAAAGCTGGCTGGGATAGCTGCGCTCGCGGCCCTTGAGGCCCACCAGCTCCAGCATCTCGCCCGCGCGCTGCAGCCGCGCCTGGGGCGTCATGCCCTGGACCTTCAGCGGAAAGGCGACATTGTCGATCACGCTCAGATGCGGCATGAGCCCGAAATTCTGGAACACCATGCCCATCTTGTGACGGCGGATATCGGTCAGTTGCTCGCGCGAGGCCTTGAGCAGATCGGCGCCGTTGAAAACCACCTCGCCCGCGGTCGGCTCCACCAACCGCGACAGGCAGCGCACGATGGTCGATTTGCCGGAGCCCGAGAGCCCCATGATGATGAAGATCTCGCCCTGATGCACGTCGAACGAGGCATCGCCGACGGCGACCACATGGCCGCTCTCGCGGATCTTGCGCGCCTGGGCCGCGGCATCGGCCACCTTCCCATCACGGCCGGGAAAGAAACCGTTCGCATTCGCGCCATAGACCTTCCACAGGTTACGGCAGGAAAGCTTCACCTCACGCGCCATGCTCAGGGGCTTCCGGATACTGGGACAAACAAGAGGCCGGACCCTCGGGGTCCGGCCTCTCTGACGTCCGTCGCGATCAGCTGCCGGCCATCGCCGCATCCATCTGCGGCTTCCACTTGGCTTCGTTCTGATCGACCCACGCCTTGACCACCGTCTCGAGATCCTGACCTTCGGCGTCGATCTTGTGGATCAACGGGATCTGGTCATCGGCCGAGAAGGTGAAGGACTGGAGGAACTTGTAGGCTGCCGGCCATTTATCCTTCATGCCCGACCAGGCCACCTTGAAGGTGATCGGCACATCGACGAAGCAGTCGCCGGTCACGTCCGGATTGGGGCCCGCCTTGGGATCGTTCATGCAGGCTTCGCTATAGGGCGGCAGATCGACCTTGTGCAGGTCCATCTCGGCGAAGATCCAGTGCGGCGTCCAGAACATCATGACGATCGGCTCTTTCTTCGCGTAAGCCGCCTTCATCTCGGCGACCATCGCGCCCTCGCTGCCACCCGGCACCGACTGGTAGGGCAGCTTCAACGCCTTGATGATGTCGACGTTGCGGGCACCCCAATCGAGCGGATAGTCGAGCAACCGGCCTTCGGGGAAGGTCTCGGGCGTCGAGAACAGCTCGGCGCATTTCGCGAAGGCGTGCCAATCCGGCAGGCCGGGGCACTTCGCTTCGACATAGGTCGGGTAGTACCAGCCTTCGCCGGCCACCAGGCCGAGCTTGCCGAGATCCTCGACCTTGCCGGTCGCGCTGGCGGCTTTGTAGGCGTCGCCGACATTGTTCGACCAGATTTCGAGGCTGGCGGTGACGGTGCCGTCCTGAATGGCTTCGAACTGCGGCAGATAGCCGGCAACCGTGTATTCGACATTGTAGCCCATGCGCTTCAGCACTTCGCCGGCCACGTAAGTGGTGATGTGCTGCCCGGTCCATTCATTGATGGCGAGCTTGATGGTGTCCTTACTCTCGGGCACCGCGGCGTGCGTCGGAGCGCCCGCCATCAGGCCGGCCATGAGCGCGACCGCGCCCAGAATCCGGGTTGTAAACCTGCGATCCATCTTCGGTATGCCTCCCAGCGTCTTGCCGTGATTGTGTTGGTTTTTGTTGCTTTCGGGCGTCACCGTCGAGGGTGACGCCACCGGCCGGAACTCGGCGGAACCAGCCCTGGGACTCTATACGCGGAGCCTGACCCCCCGCAAGCAAGCCCATGGCAAATCAATAGCTTTTTTCATGTCCGGCGGGCATTGGCGGGGATCGCCCGCGATCTTGACCTTTCGGCCAGCATCAAAGGCTTCGGCCCCACTTTTCCGCGCCTTCGGCCCCGCTGGAAGGACCGATTCCAGACCGGATCAAGCGGTGCAAACAACCTCACGCCGAGGCGGGTTGGATGACTTTTCCTTCAGGCCCCGGCATCAGGGTGTCGATCAGTCCGGCGCCGATGATCAGCGTGCCGCCCACGATTTCACGCCAGCCGAAAGGTTCGTCGGTGAGGAAGGCCGCGGTGGCGGCGCCCACCAGCGCCTCGCCCATCAGAAGAATGCCGACCCGGCCGGGATCGAGCCGCTTGGTGCCCCACATCAGGAGGATCTGCGTGGGAACCCAGAGGAGCGGGCCCAGCAGGATCACCCAGGGCAGGAACCGTTCCAGATCGTCGAGGCTCGGCAGATTTTCGAACAGGGTGGCCGGCATGACGACGAGCGGCACCAGCACCGAAGCGAGCAATCCGACCAGGAAGAAGGAGAAGGCCGATTCAAAGGGCGCGATGTCGCCGCGTTTGCGGATCACCACCAGCGAGAAGGCCCAGAGGATGCCCGATGCCAGCGCCATCCAATCGCCCAGCCGGCTCGGGATCGGCAGCCAGCCCTTGGCGCCGAGCACGATCGCGAGCCCACCGAAGCCCAGCAGGATCGTGACGATCCGGACCGGCGTGATGGGCTGGCCCAGGAACAGGCGCGCCAGCAGCGTGCTCCAGATCGGCGTCAGGTAGAACAGCAGCATGGCGTGGATGACATCGGTCGTGAGCAGGGCATTATTGTAGAGAACGAAGCCGCAGCCGCCGAACAGCCCCATCAGGAACAGGGGGCCGATGGCCTTCAACCGGCGCCAGCGCCAGAGCGCCAAGGGCAGCATGAAGACCGTCGCCGCTACCTGCCCGGCGATAGTGGCCCAGGGTCCGATCAGGCCGGTGCTTTCCAGATGGCGCAGCGGGATCCAGAGCGCCCCCCAGACGCAGCCGGCCACCGTGACGGCGAGGGCCGCCAGAAGCATTTCGCGCGATGGTCCCGTCCGGCTCATGCCAAGAGCTCGAAGGTTGACTTGGCGCGATCCGCACCGGCTAGACTGCGGCGATGCAGCCGATCAATCCGCGATCCTTCTATCCCGAAGGCCCGCTCTGGCATCAGGGCCGGCTCTATTACGTCGAATATTCCGAAGATCGGGTCATGTGCTGGGACGGCGCGCAGAATCGTCCGGTCTGGCATCAGCCCGGCAGCGGACCCTGCTCGCTCGTTCCCGCAGCCGAGGGTGGGCTCTGGGTCGCCTGTTTCAGCGGCGACCGGCTGGAGCGCATCGGCCTTGACGGGCGGAGCCTCGAGCGCGTCGAGCCGAGCGCGGCGGATCAGGGCTTCGGCGGTCCGAACGACTTCGCGAGCGACGGCGAGGGCGGGTTCTATTTCACCGGATCGGGCAGCTTCGATGTGGCCGCGGCGAAGACCGGCCGCGTCTTCCACCGCGCGCGCGACGGCCGATTGCGCTGCGTGGCGCGCGATATCCATTTCGCCAACGGACTGGCGCTTTCGCCCGACGGCCGTCGCCTCTTCGTCAATGCGCATCTCGCGAAGGAGCTGCTGGTCTTCGATCGGCAGCCGGACCACAGCCTCGGGCCTGCGCGACGATTCCTTTTCTTGCCGGACCTGCTGCCGGAACCGTCCTTTGCCAATGGCTATACCGGCGGCGATGGCATGAAGATCGATCATGCGGGTCGATTCTATATCTGCCAGTTCGGTGCGGGGCGCATCCTGGTTTGTGGACCGGACGGCGCCTTCCTCCGCGCGATCGATATCCCCGATCGCGATGTGACCAATGTGGCATTCGGGCCCGACGAAACCAGCCTGTTCGTCACCGCCGTCAGCGATTCCTGGACGGCGCCCTATCCCGGCACCGCCTACCGGCTCGACAATCCGATGGTTCTGCCCCCGCATGGGCCGCAGTGAACCGATTTTCGGCGCTCTTGTCCAACCGCCATCCTGGTGCCTGAAGGCACAGGCGGCACGGCTCCTCCTCAGAAGCCCGATTTGATCTTCTCGAATTGATCGGCGAGCTTCTGCTGCAGCTCGACGCTGATGCCGGCCTGGAACAGGCTGTTCGTCATGAAGCGATCGAGATTGTCATAGCCGAAACGCGTGACCGCCGCCTCGTCGGCAATCGCGAAGGACTTGCTGTTGGAGTGCCCGTATCCCCAGGCCTCGAGGATGTATTTGCCGGCACTCGGATCGAGCAGCGCATTCAGATAGTCATAGGCCAGATCTGGCGAGCCCGGCCCGTCGACCATGTCGACATAACCGCAAACCCAGGTGCTGGCGCCGACCTTCGGACCCGTCACCGCTTCGACCGGCACGCCTTGCGCCTGCCCCGCCGTCACCGACTGGTTCCAGGCCCAGGCCGCGACGATCTCGCCCGAGGCGATTGCCTGATCGAGCTGCGTGGGATCGGTCCAGTAGAATTTCTGGTTGTCGCGAACTTTCGCGAGATAGTCGCTCGCTTGTTTGAACTTCTCCGGATCGTCGAGGTCCTCGAATTTCTGCATGCCCAGCGACAGCATCGCCAGCGCATAGGCATCGTCCACCGAGCCCGAGACGGCAATCCGGCCCTTGTATTTCGGGTTGGTGAAAATATCGAGCGTGCGATCGGCCTCCGGCACCTGATCGGTGCGCACGATGAGCAGGGCGTTGCCCCAGTCGAACGGCACCATCCAGACCTTGCCGTCCTGGACCACGCCCGGAAGCGCCTTCAATGCCGGGATGACGTCGTTCCAGGCCGCGATGCGCGAGGTGTCGATCGGCTCGATCAATCCGGCCTCGCGCCATTTGGCGGCCGTGGTGAGACAGGGATGCGCGAGATCCGCCTTGAAGCCGGCCCGCGCCTTCTGGAAACCCTCGTCGTCATCGGCAAAGAAGGTGAAGCTCGGTGAACCGCCATGCTTGGCGGTATAGGCTTGATGGAAATTGGGATCGTCATAGCCGGCCCAATCGAACACGGTCAGACTGTCGGCGGCCTGCGATGTCGGCGAAAAGGCCGAGGTCAGCAGAATCATGGCGGCACCCGCGACCACGGGCCCCCAACGCAAACGCCAAGTCAGCTTCGACATCCCGTTCCCCTCTCGCATGATCGCTCCGAGCGCCCCGCCCAGGAACCGCTCCATGGGCCGAAACCTCGGTCGCCCGGGCTCCGCTTCTTCTTTGCCACCGAGCTTTCCATGGGGGGGGCGCCCCTTCCTATGGACCCTTTGGGGCCTATCGCCGACAATCCTGGTTCGGTGTCCGTGCCGATTCGATAGAAGGTCGCGATCCCGCTTTCGATGGCCAGAGCCAACACCAGGACCCGACCCAAGATCGCCAAGCCGAAGCTTCGCAAGAGCCCGGCGATGGGGAGCATGCGCAGGACATCAGTCTCACCAGTCCCGGGATGGGATATCGCCGGCCTGGGCGCGGTTGCCGCCGGCATCGCCATGCCGGACTTCTATCCCAGGCTCATGCGGACGGTGGCCGAGATGCTGGGTGCCGATCTCGCCATGGTCATGCGCTATTCGCGGCACAGCGCGCCGGACTATGTGGTGCATGACGATCTGGAGGCCGAGCATATCGAGCTCTATCGCGGGGGCCTCTATCGCGTCGATCCGGTCTATCGCCTCTGCCGGGGCGGCGAGCCGCGCGGCGTCTATACGCTCGACGACGTGACGACGCCGGCGGAGCGCTCGGGCGACTATTTCAACCTCTTCCTCGCCTTGACCGGCATGGCGGACGATCTGGTGGTGCTGTTTCCGGGGCCGGCAGGCACCAGCATAGGGCTCGCCTATGAACGCAAGACCGTGTTTCGCCGCCGCGAAGTGACAAGGCTGCGGCAGATCTACCCGCTGCTCGAGGGCCTCCAGGCCGCTCATGAGCGCCTGATGCTGGCGAAACTCGCCAGCATCGAGCGATCGCCCGACAATCCGATCCGAATCGTCGATCATCGCGGCCAGGGTATTTTCGAGAGCAAGAGCTGGCAGCGCGCGCTGATCGACCATCCCGGCGCCGTCGCGAAGCTGAACGCGCTGGATGGCGAGGGCCCCGCCAGCCTCGAGCTCGCACCGGGGCTGGTGCTTCACAGGGAGCCACTCGATGCGGGCTTTGCGCTGGCGCCGAATGGCCGCCTGCTGCTGCTCGAAACGGCGGATGACGGTCTGCCGCCGCTCGATTATGGCCAGGCCACGGCGCGCTTCCTCGAAGACCGGCTGACGCCGCGCGAGCGCGATATCGTGGGGTTGATGCTGTTGGGCTTTCCCACGCTCAAGGTCGCCGAACGGCTGGGCCTCAGCCTGAACACGATCAAGAATCACAAGAAACGTCTCTATCACAAGCTCGATATCACGACCGAGCGCGAGCTGTTCCTGAATTTCGTATCCCATCTTTTCGGCCAGCGCTGACCCCCTCGCCACGCCACTTGACCCGTTCGGGTCCATTGGCCTGGAGGCGCGGATCGGCGAGCTTGTAACCGCCAGCCCCTGGGGAGAACGATCGAATGACCGTCGCGCCATCGCTTCAAGCCTATCTCGACGCCTTCGCCGCCAAGGACGCCGAGGCGGCGTCGGCGCTCTTTGCCGATAACGCCGTCTTCGAGCTGCCGCTGCTGGGGCAGAGGCTGGTCGGCAGCCGCGAGATCGAGGCCGGCCTCGCCCGCATCTTCGCGCTAACCGAGCGCTGCGCCTTCGAGATCGATGCCGCGCAATCGGCCCCCGGCGCCACCATCGCCGAAGGCCGGCTCAAGGCCAAGCTTCACCGCGATCCCGACCCCGTCGAGATGCCGGCGGCGCTCGTGATGCAGGCCCGCGACGGCGCCATCACGCGGCTCTCCGCCTATCTGGATGCGCGGCCCTACCGGCTCTGGAGCGACGGGCCGATCTTCGCTCCGACGCGCTGAACGCCCTCTTTTTTTTCCGACAGGATATTTTCCATGCCCAGCGCCTTCACGCCCCGCCAGGCCATCGAGCTCTATTGCAGCGCCTTCGCGCGCCGCGCTCCCGACGAGATGGAGGCGCTGTTCGCCGAGGATGCCGTCTTCGATCTCCCTCTCAACGACACGCGCCATCATGGGCGGGCGCAGATCATGCGCGAGACCCGCACCGCGATCCGGGGCTTGCGGAACATCGAGGTGGTGATCGACCACATCACCGGGCAGGGCGAGACGGGCTTTGCCGAGGGCTATTTCTATGCCGAGCATGTCGGCATCTCCCCCGATGTGAACGGCAGGCCCGCGCGCCTCGATTTCAAATTCGTCGCGGTGGCCGTGATGGAGAAGGGCAAGGTCAAGCGCTGGAGCGAGTATTTCGACACCAAGCCGCTGAAGCCCCGCGAGCGCAGCCGGATCTATCCGATCACCCGCCGCTCGCCCTACTGGGAGGGCAGTGTGGAAGCCGGCGTCTCGGAGTTCATGATCTACAACCATGTCTATTTTCCGCTGGTCTATCACCATTCGCCGGCCGAGGAATATGCGGCGCTGACCGAGCGCGTGACATTGTGGGATGTCGGCTGCGAACGGCAGACCGAGATCGCCGGCCCCGATGCCATCGCCTTCGCGAACTTCCTCACCACGCGCAACCTCGCCAAGCTCAAGCCCGGCGATTGCCGCTACACGGTCGCCTGCGATCCCGATGGGCAGATCATCTGCGATCCCGTGCTGCTGCATCCGAAGAAGGATCTGATCTGGCTCTCGCATGGCGATGCCGATCTGACGCTCTGGGCGCGCGGCATCGCGCTTCAGGGTCGCTACCGGGTCGAGGTGCGCGAGCCCGACGTAGCGCCGCTGCAGATCCAGGGGCCCCATGCGATCGAGGTCCTGCGTCCCCTCATCGAGGCGCCGGTCGA
Organism: Hypericibacter sp.; assembly: GCF_050729195.1. NCBI lineage: Bacteria > Pseudomonadati > Pseudomonadota > Alphaproteobacteria > Rhodospirillales > Dongiaceae > Hypericibacter > Hypericibacter sp. The sequence goes on along the minus strand of NZ_JBOHKS010000163.1, from coordinate 3,794 downwards.
ACAGATCGGATTCTATAAATGCGTGACGACGCGCGTCGCCGGCATCGAGGCCGTGGTCTCGCGCACCGGATGGAGCGGCGGCCCGGGCTATGAGGTGTTCCCGCTCTCGAGCGCGCGCGCCATGGATCTCTGGCATGCCATCCGCGAGGCCGGACGCCCCTATGAGATGATGGTGGTCGGCCCCATCGTCGATCGCGCCGTCGAGAAGGGCGTGACCGACACCGCCTATCACAGCAATTCCGGCATGAACCCCTATGAAGCGGGCCACGGCCGGCTGGTCGATCTCGACAAGGGCGATTTCGTCGGGCGCGAGGCCCTGTCGCGGATCGCCGCCGAAGGCCCGAAGCGCAAGACGGTCGGGCTTTTCATCGAGGGCGACCTGCCGCGACTCGAATGGTATTGGCCCCTGGAAGACGAACAGGGCCGCCCCGGCGAGGTGCGCTGGGCGGTCCATTCCTGGGCCCTGGATCGCAGCATTGGCATTGCTTTGGTCGACGCTTCCCTCGCCGTCGGGGATCGGGTCAGGCTGCATCACCCGTTAGGCAGCCCGCGTGCGATCGTCACCGATCTCCCCTTCGTGTGAGATTCGCGGGGCAAAGAAGGTAAATTTCCCTGGCACGGCCTTTTTCGAAGCCTCGAACCCCGAGTCGAGAAAGCCACAGCCCGCAATGGGGTTGCCGGTCGATCTTGCCAGTCCGCATAAGGGCCGCCAGGGCCGGTTATTGTTGGTTGATTGTCCAGTCCAGTGAAACTGATAGCATTCCAAGCAGTTGGGGAGATTTGCTGGAATGCCAAAGCTTGGACTGGAACCAATTCGCCGCCGTCAGCTGATCGAAGCGACGATTGCCTCGATTCACGAGGACGGTCTTGCCGACACCACGGTGTCGCGCATCAGTGCAAGAGCCGGCATGTCGCCCGGCATCGTGCATCATTATTTCGTCAATAAGGACGACCTGCTCGAGGCCACGTTGCGCACGCTGGGGGGCCAGGTGCGCGAGGTCACGCGGCTTCGCCTCGGCGAGGCCACCGATCCCCGCGACAGGCTGCGGGCGATCATCGGCTCCTGGCTGGCGCCCGAGCAATTGACGCCGGCCGCGGTCGCCGCCTGGCTTTCCTTCTGGGCCCAGGGCCGCAAGCAGCCGCGTCTCGCGCGCGTGCAGCGCGCGATCATCTGCCGGCTCGATTCGAGCCTGCGTCACGAGCTGAAGCAGCTCTTGCCGACAATCGACGCGGTGCGGGTGGCCGAGGGCTTGAGCACGCTGCTCGAGGGTCTCTGGCTGCGCGCGGCACTCTCGCCCTATGGGCTGGAGACCGAACGCGCCATGCTGATCGCGCTCGACTATCTCGATCTGCAGCTGGCCAAGCGCCGGGAGCCGCTGCCGGCCTGAGCGCCCGACCTAGAGTCGGCCCAGATAATAATCTTCGAGCGCCTGCTGGATCTCTTCGCGCGTGTTCATGACGAAGGGTCCGTGACGCACCACCGGTTCGCCGATCGGTGCCGCCGCCAGCAACATCGCCGACGCGCCTTTCGCGCCTGCCGTCATGGCGAGCGCCTCCCCTTCCGACCCCATCACCGCCATTGAACCCGTCGGCACCGCGACGTCGCCGATCGTGACGTCGCCGTCGAAGACGAACAGCAGCAGCGTGTGACCCGTGGTGACCGGCACCTCGAGCGCGGCCTTCGGCTCGAAGCGCAGATCGGCATAGAGCGGATCGACCGAGATGCCCTCGACCGGTCCGCGCCGGTTGCCGAGTGTCCCGGCGATCACCTTGGCCGTGACGCCCGGGGCCGGCGTCGAGAGCGAGAGCTGGTCGGCTTCGAACTCCTGGTAGCGCGGCTCGCGCATCTTGAGGGCCGCCGGCAGATTGACCCAGAGCTGGAAGCCCTTCATCAGCCCCTCGGTCTGCTCGGGCATCTCGGAATGGATGATGCCGCGCCCGGCCGTCATCCATTGCACGCCGCCCGGCCCCAGCACGCCTTCATGGCCGTGATTGTCCTTGTGGCGCATGCGCCCCGCCAGCATGTAGGTCACGGTCTCGAAGCCGCGGTGCGGGTGATCGGGAAAGCCGCTGATATATGCGTTCGGATCGTCCGAGCCGAACTGATCGAACAGCAGGAACGGATCGATCTGCCCCACCCGCGGCGTGCCGATGATGCGGCTGATCTTGACGCCGGCGCCGTCGGTCGTGGGCACGCAAGGAAAGAGCGCCGCCACCCGCCGGTGGATCGCCGCCGCCTCGCTCCTGCCGGCTGTCTTTGCCGTCGCTTTGGGGGTCGATCTCGCCATGCCCGTTCTCCTTCACCGCCGATATCGGACGGGATGGGCGCGCGGTCAAGGCACTCGAGGGTAACCGGTTCGAAGCCTCTCAGCCCGGGCGACGCCTGGCGCCGACGACGCCCTTCTCGGTCACGACCTGGCGCATTTTGATGTCATGGGGCTGCGGGTGGATCGTTTCGAGCCGCCCCATCTCGAATCCAACCCCGATCGCCGCATGGCCGGCGCCCAGCTTCGCGAGCGTGCGGTCGAAATAGCCACCGCCATAGCCCAGGCGATAGAAGTCGGGCGTGAAGCCCACCACCGGCGCCAGCAGCAGGCGCGGCACCACTTCTTCCTTCGTCGCCGGGATCGGGATGTTCCAGACCCCGAGTTCCATCTTGCTGTCGGGCCGCCAGGGCCGGAAGGCGAGCGGGGTCTTCGGCTCGACCACGACCGGCAAGGCGAGCGTGAAGCCCTCGCTGTCGAGGGCCCGCATCAGCGGCCGCAGATCGGGCTCGCCGCGGAAAGGCCAGTAGAAGCTGATCGGCCCCTCGCTCTCGCGCAGGATCGGCTCCAGCGTCTCGATGATGGCGCGGGTCCAGCGCGCACGAATCTCCTGCACCGTCGCGACCCGCGCCGCGATCAGCCGCTCGCGCTCGAGCTTGCGCCAGGGCCGCACCTCGTCCCAGCTCATCTTGGCCTGGTTCATGCGCGCATCGCCTCCAGCCGGTCGAGAGCCGCTTCCGCCTCCGCCATCATGTCGGCGATCACCTGTGCCGCCGACCTCACCTTGGTGACGCGCCCCGCCCCCTCGCCGGCGAAGGGCGGCATCTTCTCCAGATCGCCGGTGGTGCTGCGCAGAGGCGAATGGGTGCTGAATTTGAGGATCGGATCGCCCGCATCCTCGCCGATCGGCTCGCGCGGCAGCTTGTCCGGGTGATGGCCCCAGAGCTTATGGCCGACCGCCTCGGTCAGGCTGTTGCGCAAGACGCGCACCGGCGAGTTGGGCGGCCAGTTGATCGCGAAGAGGTCGGTATGGACCGTGTCGCCGCTCTTGGCATCGAGGATGCGCCGCTTATGGAAATCATGGGCGAAGGACTCCGGCGTCGGCAGAAACACCGTGCCGCAATGGACGCCATCGGCGCCGAGCGCCATCGCTGCCAGCATATCGGCGCCGGCGACGATGCCGCCCGACGCCGCGATCGGGACTTTCACCGCCGCCGCGACCTCGGGCAGCAGCACCGAGAGCGGCAGCTTTCCATGCACATGGCCGCCGGCCTCCACACCCTGCACGATGATGACGTCGACGCCCGCCCGTTCTGCCTCGATCGCGTCGGCGACGCTGCCGACCTGATGGAGGACCAGGCATTCCGCCTCCCGCGCCCGCGCGACGATGCCGGGCATCACGTCCCAGTGGAAGCACATCGCCGGCACCTTGGCGGCGAAACAGACCTCGAGCTGCTCGTCGAGCAGCTTCGGATCGGTCGCGAAAGGAATGACGTTGACGCCGAAGGGCCGGTCGGTCCGGGCCCGGAC
>NZ_JBOHKS010000162.1:0-18029 GCF_050729195.1 Hypericibacter sp. | reverse complement strand
CCCTACTACCCGCCCTACGCCTATTACTACCCGCGGCCCTATTACCCCCGCTATTACCCGGCGCCTTATTGGGGACCGCGTTTCACCTTCTTCTTTGGCGGCGGCGGTGGCGGTAACGGCTATCACCACTACCACCATTGAGACCTCAAGGCAGGGAACGGCGTCAGACCTCGCCGGCCCGGATCGCGCGCCAGGCGCCGACGATCGCGGCGACAGCGCGGTCGGCATCGGCCTCGGTGGTGTACCAGGAGCTGACGGAGAGGCGCATGATCCAGCGGCCTTTCCACTGGGCGCCCTCTGCAAAACAGGTGCCTTCCGCCTGAACCCGCTCGATCACTTTGCGAGTCAGGCTATCGCCTGAAGACCCGTCGCCGCCGAATCTGACCACGACCTGGTTCAGCTCGACCCGATTGAGCACAGCGATACCGGCTTCTTCGGCGAGCGCATCCGCCATCCGCCGCGCTATCCGGCAATGCCGCGCCACCATCTGCGCAATACCCTCCCGCCCGAGCGCCTGAATCATCGCCCAGACGGGAAAGCCGCGCGCCCGGCGTGAGAGCTCCGGCACATAATCGGCGGGGATGCGGTCTCCCGCCGACAGGGCCGGCAGATAGCTGGCGGTGATCGTCATGGCGCGGCGATGCGCTTCGGCATCGCGCACGATGGCGAACCCGCAATCGTAAGGGAGCTGCAGCCATTTATGGCCGTCGGTTGCCCATGAATCGGCAGCGTCCAGTCCCTGCGCGAGAGACGCCGTCCCGGGACAGGCCCGGGCCCAGAGGCCGAAGGCGCCATCGACATGCACCCAGGCCTTCCGGCGGTGACCGATGGCCGCGATCTCCCCGATCGGATCGAAGGCGCCGCTATTGACATGGCCGGCTTGCGCGATCGCGATGACAGGCCCCTCGGCTCGTGCCATCGCCGCCTCGAAAGCCCCGATTTCCATGCGGCCCTGGTCGTCGACCGGCACACGAGTTAGGCGGCTATGTCCCAATCCCAGGAGCTGCAGCGCCGAGAAGACGGAGGCGTGGGCTTCCTCGCCGAGGATGACCTGGATCGGCGGCGCGCCGAACAGGCCGTCGGCATCGGCGTTCCAGCCCGCCCGTCGCAGCATCTCTCCGCGCGCGGCCGCGAGGCAGGTCAGATTCGCCATCGTGGCGCCCGTGACGAAACCGACCGAACATTCCGGGGGAAGCTCGAGAAGCTCCAGCAGCCATCGCGCCGCGATTTCTTCGCAGGCCGCGGCGGCCGGCGTGGACGTATGGCCTGCCGCGTTCTGCCCCCAGGCGCTGGTGAGCCAATCGGCGGCGACACCGGCAGGATGCGACGCGCCGATGACCCATCCGAAGAATCGAGGCCCGGCCATGGCACTCAACCCCGGCTCGGTCCGGGCGACCAGTTCCTCGACAAGCTCGACGCCGTCCCTGCCCTGTGCGGGCAGCGGCCCGGCAAAGACCTGGCGCATGTCGCCGAAACTTTTCTGCGGTCGCTGTGGCCTCGTGCCGAGAGACCGCCGAAACGCCACGGCGTGCTTTGCCGCTCGATCCAGCATGAGCTCGTCGGCGGCGCTCCAGCCGGCCGCCGACGCGATTTCCTTCCGAGCCGCCTCGCGTGGATCGGTCATTGTCGAAAGCTCCCTCATAGCCATCACATCGGCGACATCACCGCAGCGAAAAGTCGGAACAGGGCAGGCACGGCACTCGCCGTTCAGCCCGTGCGTCCGATCGTCGTGAGCTCGGCGATCTTCCTGGCATGCGCGACCGCGGCCCGCCCGCCCGTGGTCTGGGTCAGGAGGTCGAGCGTCTCGTCATCGTCCTCGCCCACCGGCATCAAGGCGCGATCCGTGTAGGAGGCTGAGGCGGGATCGCGGAGGATGGCGCGCCTCAGCAACAGCAGCCGCGCGATCATGCCGATGATGACCCCGTGCTTGTGCAGCGTGTCCAGAATGAAGCGGGGCCAGAATCGCCAGGCACCTTCGCGCGGCAGCCCGGGGCGGCGTTCGGATGGCCGCTTGAGCCGCAGGATCCCGCCCTGGAGCGGGTGCAGCTTCTCGAGCCGGACCGTGGTCGAAAAATTGACCAGCAGCTTGATGAGGCTGCCGATCGGCACGCCCGTCGCGGCCGCGCGGCGCAGCAATGTCTCCATATGCTTTGGCGTGTAATAGAGCGACCAGGCCTCGCGATAGATGCCCTCCCATGCCTCCCGGCTCATGTTGGGATGAGCGGTGCAGACATGCTCCACGTCGTAATTGTTGAGATCGGGATCCATCGCGACATTGTTCTTCCAGAGGGTCTGATGATCCTCCGAGCCCGGCAGCGGCGTCAGGCAGAAGAACTCGATGATGTCGAGCGGGAGCTCTTCCTGGATGATCGCGATATCGCGCCGGATCGTCGCCGGCGTGTCCGCCGGAAAGCCGAGGATGTAGCCCGCCAGCGTGATGATGCCCTGCGCCTTCCAGGCCAGCAGCATCCGGCGATACTCGGTGATCTTGTTCTGGCGCTTCTTGGCAGCCGCGAGGTTGTCGGGATTGACGTTCTCGAGCCCGATGAAGACGCGGGTGACGCCCGCCCGCTTTGCCTTCACGATGAAGTTCGGGATCTTGTGGCAGAGCGTATCGACCTGGATCATCAGGCCGAGGGGAATGCCGCCCTTCTCGCGCAACTCGATCAGGCGATCGAAGATCGCCTCCCACTCCCGGTTGCGCGCGAAATTGTCGTCGGTGATGAAGAACTTGTGGATGCCTTGCGCCCAGTTGAGGCGCACCAGCGTCTCGACATCGTCGGCCGAGCGGAATCGCGACTTGCGGCCCTGCACATTGATGATGGTGCAGAAGGAGCATTGATAGGGGCAGCCGCGGCCGGCATCGAAGCTGGTGCTGAGGCCGAGCGTGCGTTGCACATACTGCTTCGGCATGAAGGGCACCGGCGTTCCCTCCATCGCCGGCAGGTCCTTCATGAAATCGTAGAGCGGCACCAGCCGGCCCGCGGCGGCATCCTGCAGCACCCGGTCGAGCCGGCCTTCGGCCTCGCCGGCGAACATGGCGATCCCCATCTCGCGGCAGGCCTCGAGCCCGACCGCCTTCCCGTCCAGCATCGAGAGACAGCCCGAGACATGGAACCCGCCCATGGCCACGGGGATCCCCGCCTCCCGGAAGGGCCGCGCGATGTCGAGGGCGCGCGGATACTGGTTCGACTGAACGCCGACCAGCGCGACTAAGCCGAAACCGTCGCGGCGCCGAAGGCCGGTGAGAAGCGCCGACACATCGATACGGCTGTTGGTCTCGTCGATGACCGCGATGTCGATCTCGACATCGGGTCCGAGCACCCGCCGCTGGGCACAGTCGGCGGCGATACCGTACATGGCGGCGAGCGAATTGGACGGGATCATCGCCCGCCACCAGCGGATGACATAGCCATCGTCGTCGTAATGCGACGGCTTGATCAGGACCAGCTGGAAGCGGCGCTTCGCGGCCACGTGAATCCGTTCTAAAAGTGGAAAACGGCAGCCTAGCATCCCCCGCGGCGGCAATCGCGACCTCGCAATGCCCGCGGAGGCATCGCGGCCGCTCGGGGCAAGGAGATCAAACTGTCCATAGGTCAACAACCTATTTAACCTTGACCCTGAACTGTCGATCCAGTTAACTGGGATCGTGCGCATGGGCTTGGCGACCGGCATCGATGCCGGAAGGGGCTGTGAAAGCCCTCGTCCAAGCGGCCATCTGGCGCCTCGGGAGGCTGGGCATTGATGTGTCGGTCCGATGGTCCCAAAGCTGAGCGTCTCGTCGAGATCGATATCCCCGATCGCATGGTCGCGCCGATGCCCGCTCGCGCCGCGGCGCCGGGCTCGAGGAGCTCACTGCTTTGACAACAGGGCGGCGCATTCCGATGCCGCCCGCGCTCGCCGGAGCTCAGTCCCCATGAGCAAGCAACACCTGCCCGCCGACCTCGAGCTCTCGACGACACCATCCGGCGCGGAGGCCCAGGGAAGCCTCGCCGCGGCGATGGCACGAATCACCGCCTACTGGGATGACGAGTGCGCGCGAGATCTCGACAAGCTCATGACGCACTTCACGCGCGACGCCGAGGTGATCACGCCCGATGGGGCGTACCGCGGTCATGAGGCGGTCGCGGCTCTCTATCAGAAAAGCTTCGACAGTTTTCCGGGGCTCAAAGTCGATGTGAAGGCAGGCTTCGCAGGCCAAGGCGCGCATTGCGTCGAGTACCGTGCGGTGCTCACCGATACAGCCAACGATCACTGGCTGGTCGAAGGTATCAACCTGATGAGACTGGAACGGGGATTGATCTGCAGTCTCCGCTCCTTCGAGGACGCCCCGCGCCGGCTTTCGGCCGGAGGTGCTTGACCACGATCCTAAGGTGCTTGAGAGGCGGAAAAGACCGATGACCGTTGAAATCGGCCCGCATCGACTGGGGTAAACGGCATAGCGGCTCGCTATGTCCGAGGATGCATTCGTCTGCGCTGTGACGCAAACGACAAGGGGGATGAAAACTATGGCAACCAACAACGCAAACCGCGGCTCGACCGGTTTCGTCGAGGCGAAGGGCAAGGATTACGTCGCAGTCACCGACCTGAAGCCGGGTGCCGTCGGGCTCGCCGGCGCGGTCATGCAGAACATCACGCACATCGCACCCGCGATTGCCGCGTTCTTCTTCACCCAGACGCTGGTTAGTTTTGCCGGCGGACAGGCGCCGCTCGCTTATCTCATCGGCCTCATCATCGTGATCCCGCTCGGCGTCTGCCTGATGGAGCTCGCCAGGACATTCCCGTCGGCAGGCGGGTACTTCACCTATGTCAGCCGCACGCTGGGGCCATCGATGGGCTTCCTCACCGGCTGGGTGTTTGTGCTCTATTCGCCCGTGGTGGCAGGCCCGTCGCTCGCCGTGCTGGGGCAGATCCTGCAGGACGAACTCGCTGCGAATTACGGCATCACCTTCCATTGGTGGTATGCGGTGGTCATCGGCATTCCGTTGGTGGCCTGGGCCGGCTACACCGGTATCTCGTTCTCGATCAAATGGATCGTGGTCGTCGGTCTCGCGGAATTCCTGATTGTGCTGGCGCTCGGCCTCACCGGCCTCGCCGATCCGGGCCCGGGCGGCTTCACCTTTGCGACCTTTACCACATCGTTCAATCCCGGCGGCCTCGCGACAACCTCCGGATTCTTCATCGTGGTGGTTCTCACGGTGCAGGGATTGACCGGATGGGAGGCTGCGGTGCCGCTGGCCGAGGAAACCGAGAATCCCCGGCGCAACGTGCCGCGTTCGATCATGGCTTCGATTCTGATCATCGGCGTCATGCTGGTGATCGCGCAGTGGGGCCAGGTCGTCGGCTGGGGCGTTGATGACCTGCCGAACCTGAAAACCTCGGCGGAAGTCCCGGGCCTGGTGATCGCGCACCGGGTCTGGGGCGATATGTGGTGGCTGACTCTGCTCGCCATGATCACATCGGTTCTGGGCGCCAGCCTCGCCTGCCAGAACGTCGCGACCCGCATGTGGTACAGCATGGGCCGCGTCGGCGTGCTGCCGCGTGCCTTCGGCAAAGTCCACTCGACACGCAAGACTCCGACCACCGCCGTGACCGCGCAGCTCATTCTGTCGGTCGTGCTCGGCTTTGGCGGGCCGGTGCTGCTGGGCGGCCCATGGCCCTTCTTCATCTTCCTGATCGCCTTCGTGCTGGTGCTGGGCGTGATCTTCGTCTACGTCGCGGCCAACGTCGGCCTCGTGGTCTACTTCTGGACCAAGGCGCGCAGCGAGTTCAACTGGATCAAGCACTTCCTCTTCCCGGTCGGGACCAGCCTCGTTCTCATCTATTCGATCTACGCCGCCTTCGTGCCGCTGCCGGCGCCGCCCAACAACTGGACTCCGCTGGTTGCGGCGATCTGGCTGGGCTTGGGTATTGCCATCATCGTCTGGAAGAAAGTGACCGGCGATGAAGCCTGGCTGACGAAGACTGCCGAAGTCATCGGTGAGCGCGAAGACACCGCGCACCACCACCCGCTCTGAAGACAACGACAGCAACAGCGACAGGGGAAAACGCGATGGAGTTGCCGAAGAAGACGCCGGTCCGTTCCTACAAGACCGAGTTCAAGAAGAACGAGACACCGCTCTCCGAAGGCGGGCTGTGGCTCAACGGACGCAAGGACGGCATCGACTGGTGTGACGTCCTGGTGAAAGACGGCGTCGCCTTCGGTGAAGTCTCGCGCAACCAGGTGGCGGAACGCCGCGCCGAGCAGGCAAGTCTCGGCGCGGGTGCGGTTGAGGGCGGCGCGCCGGTCGGCGACTATGACGACCCGACCGCAGTCCTGACAGGACAATGGGGCGCGAATCAGTACGGGAAGGTGAAGGTCTTCAGCCGGAACCAGACCAACAAGGTGTTCCAAGAGGTGCAGATCCGGCTCCGCCACAATATGAAGCCGAAATCCTGCAACGGATACGAGGTGTTCTTCCGTGTGCTCGATACCGACGAAGGGTATGCCGAGATCGTTCGCTGGAACGGTCCTGTCGGCGGCTGGACCTCATTGAAGAAACTGATCGGCAAGAAATACGGCGTGAAGGACGGCGACATCATCGAAGCGTCGATCGTCGGCAACGTCATCACCGGTTATCTCAATGGCGCGGAGATGATCTCGGTGGTGGATGACAACATCAAGTCGGGTGCCCCCGGGATCGGCTTCAACTTCGGTGTCGGCACAACCAACGCCGACCACGGCGTGCGATCCTTCGAGGTACATACTTACGATTGACCGGTCGATGCGGGATCGAAGGCGCGGGGTGAGAGCCCCGCGCCGTTGCCGTTTCAATGGAGATTAGCGATGACGCGACAGTTGACCCCCGCCGCCCCCGTCTCCCTTGCGGCTTTCGACAAGATGTTCGAGAGCATCAAGAACTGGGGCAAGTGGGGCGAGGACGACGAGCTCGGCACCCTGAACTACATCACGCCGGCGAAGATCGCCGCCGCCGCGGCGCTGGTGCGCAAGGGCCGCTCGGTCTCGATGGCGATCCCGATCAACAAGCAGGCCGGCCCCGACAATCCGAACCCCGCCGTGCATCTGATGTCGCTGATGCACGACATCCCCATCAGCAAGAGCGGGCTTTCCTTCGGCATGTGCTATCTCGCCATGGCGAGTCACGGCGATTGCCACACCCATGTCGACGCGCTCAACCACGTCGCCTACAAGGGCAAGCTCTATAACGGCAAGCCGGCCGAGCTGCTGACCTCGCGCGGTTCGGATTGGGGCAGCATCGCCGCCTATTACCACGGCATCGTCGGCCGCGGCGTGCTGCTCGACGCCGCGCGCCATCGCAAGGTCGATTGGCTCGAGCCCGGCGAGGCGGTGACGCGCGCCGAACTGGAGGCGATCGAGAAGGCGCAGGGCGTGCGGCTGGGTGAGGGCGACATCCTCGTCTTCCGCACCGGCCATCATAAGCGGCGCCTTGCACTCGGTCCCTGGAGCAACGACTATCCGCCGGCCGGTCAGGGCAAGGCAGGACTGCATGTGGATACCGTGCCCTGGATGCACGAGCGGAAGATCGCGGCCTTCCTGCCCGACGGCGACGGCGAGACCGTGCCGAGCAATGTCGAGGACATGCCCTATCCGATCCACGCGCTGCAGCTGACCTCGATGGGCATGCTGGTCTCCGACAGCCTGCAGCTGGAGGAACTCCACCAGGCCTGCGAGGAAGAGAAGCGCTGGGAATTCATGGTGATCGGATTGCCGCTCCGCTTGCCGGGCGCCACGGGTTGCCCGTGGAACCCGATCGCCCTGTTCTGATCATCGCGGAAATAGGAGACGCATATGGAGCGCCGGTTTGCTGGCAAGGTCGCGCTCGTCACGGGCGCCACGACGGGCATCGGCCAGGCGACGGCGGTTCGGCTCGCCGCCGACGGCGCGCTGGTCGCTGTCAATCGAAAGCCGGATCTCGATGCCGATGAAACCCTCGGTCTCATCAAGGCCGCGGGCGGCGAGGCCTTCGCGGTCGCCGCGGACATGCGCGACCCGAAGCAGGTTCGGGCCATGGTGGCCGAGGTGGCGAAGCGAGGGCGGCGTCTCGACTATGTCGTCTCCAATGCCGCGATCAATCCCTTCATGCCCTGGGACCAGACCTCGGACGAGGCCTTCGACAATCTGTTCGAGACCAATGTTCGCGGCGCCTGGGTGGTCTGCACCGAGGGCGCGCGCCAGATGATCGCCGAGGGCCATGGCGGCGCCATCGTCATGATCAGCTCCATCTCGGCCCATGTCGGCGCGCCGACCCAGGTCGCCTATTGCGGCACCAAGGGCGCGATCAGCATGCTGGGCAAGGCGCTGGGTGCGGTGCTCGGCAAGCATGGCATCCGCGTCAATGTGGTGGAGCCCGGTGCTGTCCAGACCAACATGAGCGCCGGTCTGCTCGACGACCCGCCGGCGCTGAAATATTATCAGGAGCGCATCGCGCTCGGGCGCATCGGCAAGCCTTCCGAGCTTGCCGCCAGCATCGCTTTCCTGCTGTCGGACGATGCCAGCTACGTCACCTCGGCAGCACTGCTGGTGGATGCCGGCTTCATCGTCAACGCCGAGCTCTGATCCTTCATCGCGCGTCGGCGACGAAGATCCGCACCGTACCCTCGATCGAGCGATTGGGCTCGAGCACCCGGACGCCGTGGCTGGGAACCCCGGCCGTCATGCGGTTGAAGCCGTCATTGGCGTTGCTCACGGGCTCGACGCAGACATAGGGATAGTCCCAGGCACTGTAGATCTGCATCTTGTCGAGCACGCCGTCGGCCTCGATCACCGTGCGGAATCCGTCAGGAGCGATGACCTCCGCCGTCCCGTCCCAGCCCTCATAGAGACGATCGACGACCATCTCCGACACGTCCGGACCATTCCCGAAATCGAGGCCCTCGATCAGAGGCTGACATCCGAGCCCGACCGCCTCGGGTGCATCGGGCGGCCAGACGCCCACGGAAGCGAAACGCAGACGAGTGCCGGGATATTTCGGGAAATAGGGATGGATGCCAAGCCCCGCCGGCATCGGCCGGTGATCGCGCGAGGTGATCCGCAGGAGAATGGAGAGGCCCTCCGCCGACAGCGAGTAGCGGACGAGCCCGCGAAACCGGAAGGGAAAGGTCCCGGGCGTCGGCTCATGCGTCATCTCCAGCTCGAGCGTGGCACCGCTCCGGTCGAGAATCCGGAACGGCGCGATCCATGACTCGCCATGGGTGGCCGTCGGCTCCTCGGGAACATTCCGGGCCAGCGGATAGCTGACGCCGCCGAAGGTGAATCCCGGTCCGAACATGGGCCCGGAATAGGGCATCAGCGGAAAGCCCGCAAAGCCATAGTTGGTCGGCCGCGCCAGGACCGCGTCCGGCGTCGGCCGCAGCACGTCGCGGCCGGCATGGCGGAACGAGACCATGCGCGCCCCGAAACCCGGCGCAACCGTCAAGGCATAGGGACCCTGCTCGAGCGCGACGAGCGGCCCCGTTTCGGTGGGCTGGCGGTAACGGGAGCTCATTCGTCCGGCAGCCTGATGGTCCCGTCGATGACGAGGCTGCTTTCCCCGGCGATCGCGACGATGTCGCCTTTGTCCTCGCACCACAGGTCGCCGCCGCGGGGAGACAGATGGCGGCTGTGAATCCGCTTCTTGCCCCGCCGCTCGGCCCAATAAGGAACGATGATGCGATGGGCGGTGCCGCAGACCGGATCTTCGGGCAGGCCTACCTTCGGCGCGAAGACGCGGATGACGATATCCGACGCGTCATCGCCCGGTGCCGTGGCGATCACGGCGTTCCGGTCGAAAGCCGACACCCGCGCCAGGTCCGGCCGCAATCGGGCGACGATGGCGGGGTCCTCGAAGATCGCGACATAACCGAACGGGGCCACCCAGGTCTCCAGGGGACGCGCGCCCAGGGCTGCCGCCATTTCCTCGACGCGATCGACGCGGCTTCCCGGCATGGTCGGGAAGTCGACACTGATGCGATCGCCCTCGATACGGGCGGCACGGCTGTCGCCATTGGCCAGATGAAACCTGACCGAGCGCAGCGGCGGGGCATCGCCGGCGGCGGCGGGTCGCAGAACGACATGGGCAGCCGCCAATGTCGCATGGCCGGCACCGGCATGCGGGCCCGCCGGCGTGAAGAATCGGAGCGGCGTATCACCGCCGGATGCCTCGCCGACGACCGCGACGACGTCGGCGCGCAGGATGGCGCAGGCGGTCGTCAGGACATGGTCGGCGGCATCGCGCGCGCCGCTCAGCACGAAGGCGGGATTGCCGTGCCGCGGATCGGTCGCGAAGGTGACGACCTGGAAGAGGTTGGCTTGCGACGCCATCACGTTTTCAGCGGTTTATAGGCCACGACCTTCATCTCGACCTTGCAGGCGAACATGAAGCGCATGGGGAAGATCGACCGCACCGGAGGATCTGCCTTGAAATAGGTCTTGTAGATCGCGTTGAAGGGGACGAAATCGCGCGGGTCGGTCAGCCAGCATTCGCTGTTGATCACATCGTCGAGCGTGCAGTCCGCGACCGCCAGCGCTTCCTTGATGAAACCGAAGGTGCGATGGATCTGCTCCTCGAGGCTCATCGACTTGTTGCCGGTGCCATCGTCGATGATGTTGCCCGCGTCGTCATAAGTGAGATTGGCAGGGTTGAAGAGCCAGGGGCCGAAGGCGGAGGTAAAGACGAAATCGCCGGCCCGCATGGCCTTCGAGATCGGCACGGCGTGATCGATCGGAAAAGACTTCTTCATCGCTTGATTCCCCTAGTAGCGGGCCCTGATCGGCCAGATGTCGATGACCTCGTCCCCGCGCACCACATGGAAGGCGCCATAGAGATTGACGGTCGGGTCGCAATGCGAGGTCAGGAACTCGATGGTCGCGCCGAGCCCGGGCCCGCCGCCGCCTTCGAAATCCAGGGCGCCATGTTCGTCGCCCATGAAACGGAAGCTGGCGCCGGGCGGTCCGCCGCGAAGCGCGACAGGCTTGCCGCTGTCGGTCGCGAAGGCCTTCCAGCCGGCATTCACCACCACCCGGCCCGGCTTGTTCGCCGACACGACGGTCGCCGCCACGAACAGCGAAGGAACGAAAGGATTGTCGTTCTCGGAAATGCTGATCGCGCCGTAGCAGGAATCCATGAAGAGGTAGGAGCCGGGCTGGATTTCCGTGAAGAGGCCGGTCGCGGCGTCGATGCGGTGGCTGCCGGTGCCGCCACCGGTGACGATGGCAGGCGAAAGGCCGGCCGATGTCAGCGCGGCTTTGACGGCGCGCACCCGGTCGGCCTGGATCGCGATGAGCCGTGCGCGCTCGGGGAACGGGCTGACCTGCTGGAGATTGCCCCAGTAGGCCTGCATCCCCGCATAGGTCAAGCTTGGTGCTCCGGCAATCTGCCGTGCCAGCGCCACCGCGTCCGCGATCTCCAGGCAGCCCGTGCGGCCCATGCCGACATCCACGTCGACGACCACGTCCAGGGTTCGTCCAGCCGCGGCCGCCACGGCCGAGAGCTGCGCGACCGACGCCGGATGATCGGCCACGACGGCGATATCCGCACCGCGCAGCAGGAGCCGCCGCAGGCGCTCGAGCGCATCGGGTGAGGCCAGAGGGGCGGTGACGAGAATGCCGCGGATCCCGCCCAGCGCCACGGCCTCGGCTTCGCCGATGGTCGCGCAGGACACGCCGATCGCGCCCGCGGCCATGATCCGCTGCGCGATCTCCACGCATTTATGGGCTTTGGTGTGGGGCCGCAGCTTGACCCCCAAAGCGGCGGCGCCATCCCGCATCGAGGCGATATTGCGATCGAGGATATCGATGTCGACAAGAAGCGCAGGGGTGGGAACATCGGACCGACGCATCAATGCTCAGCCTCCCGAGCTGCCGGATGGCCGCGTCGGCAGGCGGTTTTTCCCGCCGCTTCCGGCACCGATCCCCTCCGGCCGCCAAGCCCATGGCGCGCGCCCAGTAAACTGGATCGGCCGTTTGGGGTCAAGGATAAATAGGTTGATTACCTATTGACAGTTTGTTCTTTTTGCGCGAATTGCTGCGAGGTCACGCCCGCATCGCGAAAGCGGAATTGTCGCCATAGGTGATACCCATCATTTTGATGCAGTGACCGCAATGGAGACAGCCATGTCCACGATGCCTCTGGGCCGACGAAAACGGGCGGACGAGATCGCCGAGCATATCGAGCGCGCCATCTCGACCGGCGAGTTCAAGGAGGGCGCCCAGATGCCGTCCGAGAAGGAGCTGGCCGAGCGTTTCGGGGTCGGCCGCCCCTCGGTGAGGCAGGCGCTCTTCACCCTCCAGCAGCAGGGGCTGGTCGAGATCACCAGCGGCACGCGCGCCCGCGTGACAGCGCCCTCGGCAAAATTTCTTACGGGTCAGCTCGCCAGCCTGATCGCCCGCCTGACGTCGACCGGCCAGGGCCAGGAACATATGGAGCAGGCGCGCCTGCTGTTCGAAGCGGGCGTCGCCTGGCAGGCGGCCCGGGTGGCGACCGACGAGGATATCCGGCGCCTCAAGGCGGCGCTCGACGCCAACGCCGCCGCCATCGGCAATACCCCGCTTTTCGTACGGACCGACGTGGCGTTCCATGCCGAGCTCACGGTCATCGCGCGCAACCCGGTGTTCTCCGGTGTTCACGATGCCCTGGTCGGCTGGCTGATCGACCAGCGCACGACGACGATCCACATGCCCGACGCCGACAGGTTCTCGGTTCGCGATCACACCGCCATCTACGAGGCGGTGGCGGCGCGCGACCCGATGCGGGCGTTCCATGAAATGACCAGCCATTTGCGGCTCATCAGCGAGCTCTATCGCGAATCGAAGCGGCTGTCGGACGAGATCCTGCGCCAGGTCGCGCGCGACGTCGCGGGCCGGATCGACCGCGAGCGGGAATCCATGTGGGCGGCAGCCGGAGGACCCAAGGCAGGGAATGAAGCCGGCAAGCTGACGGAAGGTATCGCGGGCAAGAGCAAGGCCAACCGGAAAGCCAAGGACGCCTGACGGCGGCGATACCGACAGGCCGCAAGAGTCGAAGCAGGGAGGGGAAACGGGCAGTGACCACGATTGTTCTCGGTGCCGGCGCGGTCGGCACGGCCACGGCCTGGTATCTCCGCAAATCCGGCCATGACGTGGTGCTGATCGAGCGCCAGCCGGAAGCGGCCATGGAAACCAGCTGGGGCAATGGCGGCATCATCCACGCCAGCGAGGTCGAACCCTGGTCCCAGCCCGGCATGCCGACGAAGATCATCAAATGGCTCGGCAAGGAGAATGCGCCGCTGCTTCTGCGCTACCGCGCCATACCGCACATCATGCGCTGGGGTATCGAGTTCGCCCGAAACTGCACGCCGGAGAGATTCCGCGAGAACGCGAAATCCAACCTTCATCTGGCGCTTCATTCGCTCAAGTCCCTGCAGGAAATCGGTGCCGAAGCGGGCATCGACTACGACCGCGCCACGCGCGGCGTGCTCAAGATCTATCGGTCCCGGGATTCGCTGGACAGCGCGCAGCGCTCCACCGACTACCTCGCGCAGCATGGACTGCTCTACGAACGGGCCGACCCGGACCGCTGCGTAGAGCTGGAGCCGGCATTGAAGGACACGAAGTCAACGCTCGCCGGCGCACTCTACTTCGCTCGCGACGAGGTCGGCGACTCCAACAAGTTCGCGCAGGGGCTTGCCGCGGCCTGCGCTGCGCGCGGCGTGCAGTGCCGGTTCGGCGAGACGATCGAGAAGATCGAGACCCGCAGCGGCCGCGTGCAGGCGGTCGTGACCAGCAAGGGGCGGATCGTGGCCGATACCGTCGTGGTCGCCCTGGGCAGCTTCACGGCTCCGATGCTCGCCAAGAACGGCATCCGCGTGCCAATCTATCCGGTGAAAGGCGTCTCGATCACTTTCAAGCGCGCCGCTTGGAATGCTGCGCCGACAATGCCCTTGATCGACGACAGCAAATTGTTCGGGTTTGTGCCGATCGGCGACCGCATCCGCATTTCCGGCTCGGCCGAGATCACCGGCTACGACATGACCCCGGCCCCTGCGCGGGTCGCGGCCATCATCGCCAATGCAAGCTTCACCTTCCCCGAACTGAAGCGCTATTTCGATATCTCGAAATCGAAGGTGTGGGCTGGCCTGCGACCGGTCAGCCCTACAGGCACCCCTATCATCGGCGAAACCCGCATCCGCGGTCTCTGGATCAATGCCGGCCATGGGCATCTCGGCTGGACGCTGTCATGCGGCTCGGGGCGCGTGATCGCCGATCTCATCGATGGCCGCGATCCGGGCATTCCCGTGCCGCCGCCGCAGGGCGTGGTTGTCGCCAGGGCAGCTTGAACGGTCGACGCTCCCGGCAACAGCTCGGATGCTGCGGTATCTCAAGCTTTTCCAGGAAACGGTGGACCAACCGAGGTCAAACTGGGCACTGGGTCCTCGTCGTGGCGATCCAGCGATGAGTGGCTTCCGTTTCCCGTGGTATCCTTCGAGCAATGTCTCAACGCCTAAGAGAATCGCTCTGGTGCAACACCTTCATGGGCTGGATCCCAGCCTATCTATCTCCTACCACATCGTCCGGAAGCCTCCGGATGCCCGAGCGACCGGCTAGGAGACGCGACCAGGACGCTTCGACACCTGCGGCAAGGGGGGTGATCGCTCCCAAACCTGTAACAACAATCCGTCGCATCTATTCTCCTATCGATTCCGGTACGCCGCCAGCGCCGCCCACGCCGTGGCTAATCCTGTGCGGCACTCGATCGCGATCGCCGCTTACTTCACCTCCGCTGATACAGCGCGCCGGAGACGGGGACATCAGCCGTTCCTCTCAAGCGGCGACGGCTTCGCGAACCTGTTGGGCTGCCACATCCAGAAAGGCTTGAGCGAGATCGGGGTCGTTGACGACGCGCGATAGCGTCATCGCGCCGACCATCGTCGAGAGAATGGCCATGGCCTTGCCCTTGGGCTCCTTGCCGTCCATCTCGGCAACCATACGGCCGAGGACTTCGAGATGCGCCTTGATCCCGGCTTCGAATGACGCTTTCACGTCGACGCCCTGCCTGGCGGCATCCGAGCCGAGCGCAACGACCGGGCAGCCGTCCATCCTCTCTTCGCGGTGTTCCATGCTGAGGTAGAACGCGATCACCGCGCCAAGCGGGTCCTGCGGATTGGCCGCGGCTGCGTCCGACCACCGGCGGGAGGCACTCTCCAACGCCCGCCTGGATGCCTGCGCCGCCAGGTCCTCCTTTGACGCGAACTGCTTGTAAAAGGCGCCCTGGGTCAGCCCGGCCCCCTCCATCAGGTCCTTGAGGCCGATGCCGTCAAAGCCGTGCTCCCGAAAAAGGCGGCTTGCAACATTGATCACGGTTTGCCGGTTCTCCTCGGCCTGAATGCGACTCATTCGCATCGTCGACCCTCCTTATTTAGATTGCGTTCAACATCTATATAACATATAGAGTTCGAGCGCAATCTATTTTTGTGAGGCAATGGGCATGAAAAAGAGACCCGCTATCGTGCTGGGGGGCGTGCTGCTCGCGATGCTCGGGGCGGCCGCATTCGTCACTCTTTCCCTTCGTGCGCAGCAAGCCTCCGCCGTTAGCGATCCGAGGCAGGAAGCACCGATCGTCAGACTGGCGACGGTAGTACGGGTGACCGGACCCGGACGCAGCTTCACGGGCATCATAGGGGCGAGGGTACAGAGCAATCTCGGCTTTCGCGTCGCCGGCAAGATCGTGGAACGGTTTGTGAATGTGGGGCAGCAGGTCAAAGCCGGCCAACCGCTGATGCGGATCGACGAAACCGATCTTCGCCTTGCGCTCACGGCGAAGCGCAACGCCGTCGCCGCAGCACGCGCATCTGTCGTTCAGTTGAACGCGGATGAACGGCGATACGCCAGTTTGCTTAAGGATGGATGGGTCTCCCGGCAGCGCTATGAGCAGGCGAAGGCCGCAGCGGATACAGCCAAGGCGCAACTCGCCGCCGCCGAAGCCGAAGCACGGGTCGCCGAGAACGAGGCGACCTATTCCGTCCTGGTGGCGGACGCGGATGGAACTGTGGTTGAAACGCTTGGCGAGCCGGGGCAGGTCGTCTCCGCCGGCCAGACCGTGGTTCGGCTTGCCCAGGCCGGCCCCCGCGAAGCGGTGGTCGCGCTTCCCGAAACCATCCGGCCGGCGATCGGCTCGGCGGCCGAGGCAAGCGTGTACGGGGGCGATGGGCGTCGCTATACGGCACATCTCCGCCAGTTATCGGACTCCGCAGACGCCCAGACCCGTACGTACGAGGCCCGCTACGTGCTCGATGGCGACGCTGCGACAGCACCGCTTGGCGCGACGGTAACCATTCGGCTTGCAAGCCAGCCGACTCAGCCGGAAATCCAGGTACCGCTGGGTGCCGTGCTCGATGACGGCCGGAAAACCGGCGTTTGGGTCTTGGACAGCGCCACCTCGACCGTACACTTTCGGCCTATCAAGCTTGTTCGTGTGACCGACGAGACTGCCGTGATCTCGGGACTGAGCTCTGGTGATTCGGTTGTTTCGCTCGGCGCTCAACTCCTACAGGAGGGCGCTCGCGTCAGGACCGCATCTGAAAGCAGGGGCAATTGATGAGCCTCAATCTTTCCGCGATCGCCGTTCGCGAACGGGCCGTCACCCTGTTCTTCATCCTCCTGCTGGCGGCCGCCGGCGCCTATGCCTTCCTCATGCTCGGACGCGCGGAGGATCCCTCCTTCACCATCAAGACCCTGACGGTCACGACGGTATGGCCGGGCGCAACGGCGCGCGAGATGCAGGACCTCGTCGCCGAACCGTTGGAGAAGCGGCTTCAGGAACTGACCTGGTACGACCGGGTGGAGACGACCACACGGCCAGGTTACGCGTATATGACGGTTACGCTGAAGGACAGCACACCGCCACCTGTCGTGCAGGAGGAGTTCTACCAGGCCCGTAAGAAGCTCGGGGATGAAGCCCGCAACCTGCCGTCCGGCGTGTTCGGTCCGTTCGTCAACGACGAATATTCGGATGTGAGCTTTGCCCTTTATGCGCTCAAGGCGAAGGGCATGCCGATGCGGGAACTCGCAAGGCAAGCCGAGATCATTCGCCAGGACCTTTTACATGTGCCCGGCGTCAAGAAGATCAACATCCTGGGTGAACGTCCCGAACAGATATTCGTCGAGTTTTCCTATGCCAAACTGGCAACTCTCGGCGTGTCGGCACAGAATATCGTCGCCGCCTTGCAGCGGCAGAACACCGTCACACCGGCAGGCTCGATCGACACCCAGGGGCCGCGGGTCTTCATCCGGGTCGAGGGCGCCTATGACAGCGTCCAGGCGATCGCCGACACGCCGATCGTCGCTGCCGGGCGGACGCTGAAGCTTTCCGATATTGCCGAGGTCCGCCGCGGCTACGAGGATCCTCCCACCTACATCATCCGGCACCAGGGTGAGCCCACCATCATGCTCGCGGCTGTTATGCAGGAGGGCTGGGATGGTCTGGCACTCGGCAAGGCGCTGAAGGACAGGGCTGCGGCCATCGCACAGACACTGCCACTCGGGATGACGCTCGACAAGGTGACCGATCAGGCCGTCAACATCACCTCGGCGGTTGACGAGTTCATGATGAAGTTCGCGATGGCGCTCGGCGTGGTGCTACTGGTGAGCCTGCTTAGCCTCGGTTGGCGCGTTGGCATCGTCGTGGCGGCTGCCGTACCTCTGACACTTGCCGCCGTATTCCTCATCATGCTGGAAACCGGCCGGTTCTTCGACCGCATCACACTCGGCGCCCTGATCCTGGCGCTTGGTCTTCTCGTGGACGATGCCATCATCGCCATCGAGGTGATGGTGGTGAAGATGGAAGAGGGCATGGACCGTATCCGTGCCGCCGCCTATGCCTGGAGTCATACGGCGGCGCCGATGCTCTCCGGAACGCTGGTGACGGTGGTCGGGCTGATGCCGGTCGGCTTCGCGCGCTCGACCGCCGGCGAATATGCCGGCAACATCTTCTGGATCGTCGGCTTCGCCCTGATCACGTCGTGGCTCGTCGCGGTCTTCTTCACGCCCTATCTCG
>NZ_JBOHKS010000161.1:0-10198 GCF_050729195.1 Hypericibacter sp. | reverse complement strand
CATCGCTTTTGGGCTGATCGCAGCGCTTTTCGAGACCCGAACCCACACACTTAAACCACCGGGCTTCTGCACCGACGATGTTCGAGAGCCTTTCCCAGAAACTGTCCGGCGCCTTCGAGCGGCTGACCCGGCGCGGCGCCCTCTCCGAGGGCGACGTCGACGAGGCGCTGCGCGAGGTCCGCGTGGCCCTGCTCGAGGCCGACGTCGCGCTGCCGGTGGTGAAGGACTTCATCGCCAGCGTGCGCGAGGCGGCGGTCGGCGAGGCGGTGCTGAAGAGCATCACGCCGGGCCAGATGGTGGTGAAGATCGTCCATGACCGTCTGGTCGAGGCGCTGGGTGGCGGGGCCGAGGGCATCAATCTCACCACCACGCCGCCCGCGGTCCTGCTGATGGTGGGCCTGCAGGGCTCGGGCAAGACGACCAGCACCGCCAAGATCGCGATGCGCCTGACGCGCCGCGACCGCAAGCGTGTGCTGATGGCATCGCTGGATACGCGCCGCCCGGCGGCGCAGCAGCAATTGGCGACGCTCGGTCAGCAGGCCGAGGTCAAGACGCTCAACATCGTCCATGGCGAGCCGCCGCTCGCGATCGCGAAGCGCGCGCTCCAGACCGCGACGCTCGAAGCCTTCGACGTGCTGATGCTCGACAGCGCCGGCCGTCTCCATATCGACGACGAGCTGATGGAAGAGATCGCGGCCATCAAGACCGCGACCAAGCCGATCGAGACCCTGCTGGTGGCCGACGCCATGACCGGCCAGGACGCCGTCAACGTCGCCAAGACGTTCCAGGATCGCATCGGCGTCACCGGCATCATGCTGACGCGCGTCGATGGCGATGCGCGCGGCGGCGCGGCCCTCTCGATGCGCGCCGTCACCGGCCAGCCGATCAAGCTCCTGGGCGTCGGCGAGAAGCTCGACGCGCTCGAGGATTTCCATCCCGACCGCATCGCCGGCCGCATCCTCGGCATGGGCGACGTGGTCAGCCTGGTCGAGAAGGCCGCCGAGCATATCGAGCAGGCGGAGGCCGAGCGCCTCGCCAAGAAGATGCAGAAGGGCCAGTTCGATCTCGACGATCTGGCCGACCAGCTGAAGCAGCTGCAGAAGATGGGCGGGATCGGCGACATCCTCGGCATGCTGCCGGGCGTGGCCAAGATCAAGGCGCAGATGAAGAACGCCAAGATCGACGACAAGGTGATCGGCCGCCAGCGCGCCATCCTCTCGTCGATGACCCGCAAGGAGCGCAAGAATCCCGACCTGATCAAGGCCTCGCGCAAGCAGCGCATCGCCGCCGGCTCCGGCACCTCGGTGCAGGAGGTCAATCGCCTGCTCAAGCAGCACCAGGAAATGGCGCGCATGATGAAGCAGATGGGCAAGATGGGGCAGAAGGGACTGATGCGCCAGGGCATCCAGTCCATCCTGCCGCGCGGATAAGGGGACGATCATGACGACGCGCCCGAACGGCTGCTTCTCGCATGTGACGATCGGCAGCAACGATCTGAAGCGCTCCACCGACTTCTTCGACGCGGTGCTGTCGCCGCTCGGCCTGACCCTGCTCTTCCCCTATGAGGGCGAGGCCTACGGCTATGGCCGCAAGGGCATCGACACGCAGGGCGCGCCGGTCTGGGTCCTGAAGCCGTTCGACGGCCGCGCCGCGGTCCCCGGCAATGGCGTCCATGTCGCCTTCATCGCGCCCAACCGCCATGCGGTCGATCTCTTCTACGCCAATGCGCTCAAGCATGGCGGCAAGGACGAAGGCAAGCCGGGGCTCCGGCCGAACTATCACGCCCATTACTACGCCGCCTATGTGCGCGACCCCGACGGCAACAAGCTGCAGGCGGTCTGCCATGATCCGGAATAGGACCGGCCCGAATAACTTGAGTCAACGCAACCGAACCGAATAACAAACGATCAAACCTGAGGAGCAACGAGACACATGTCGCTTAAGATTCGCATGAGCCGCGGCGGCGCCAAGAAGCGCCCCTTCTACAGCATCGTCATTGCGGACTCGCGCAGCCCGCGCGACGGCCGCTTCATCGAGAAGGTCGGCACCTACAACCCGATGGTGACCCGCGAGAGCGGCAACCGCGTCCTGCTCAAGAAAGAGCGCATCGAGCATTGGCTGAAGATGGGCGCCACCCCGTCCGAGCGCGTCCAGGGCTTCCTGGCCGAGATCGGCCTGGCGGAAAAGCCCAAGCAGCATGTGCAGACCACCAAGCACCTGCCGAAGAAGAAGGCGCAGGAGCGCGCGACGGCCGCTGCCGACGCGAAGGCCAAGGCCGGCGCCGAAGCCCCGGCCCAGTAAGCACGAGCCCCAGGACCGATTCTCGACATCATGGCGGAGCGCCGCGACATGGACGAAACAGGCAAGGCACGGGTGCTGGTGGGCGTGATCGCCGCCGCGCATGGCGTGCGGGGCCTCGTTCGCGTCAAGAGCTTCACCGCCGATCCGAAGAGTGTCGCGTCTTACGGTGAGCTGAGCGACGAGCGGGGGCAGCGACGCTTCCGCCTGAAGCTGCAGGGCCAGGCCAAGGACGGCGTGATCGCCCAGATCGACGGTGTCGCCGATCGCGACGCGGCCGAGGCGCTGAAGGGCACCAGGCTCTATGTCGGCCGCGAGGCCTTGCCCGAGATCGGCGCCGATGACGAGTTCTACCAGGCCGATCTGGTGGGACTGCGGGTCGAGGCGCGCGACGGCAAGACCCTGGGTCGGGTCAAGGCGGTGCTCAATTTCGGCGCGGGCGACCTGCTGGAGATCGAAGGCGAGGGCGTCAGCCTGATGCTGCCCTTCACCAAGAAGGTGGTGCCGCTGGTCGATCTGCCGGGCGGCCGCCTGGTGGCCGAACCGCCGGCCGAGGTGGAGGCGCGATGATGATGACCGCCAAATCCTCGACGCAAGCCGATCCCGCGATGAGCAGCCAGACGACGCGCTGGCGCGCCAGCGTGCTGACGATCTTCCCGGACATGTTCCCGGGTCCCCTGGGCCAGTCGCTCGCCGGCAAGGCGCTCGAGGCCGGCCTTTGGGCGCTCGACACGATCGACATCCGGACGTTCGCCAGCAGCAAGCATGCCTCGGTCGACGACACGCCCTTCGGCGGCGGTCCCGGCATGGTCATGCGCCCCGACGTGATCGACGCGGCGCTCGAGGCGGCGCTGGCACCGGGCGAGAAGGCGATCTATTTCAGCCCGCGCGGCCGCGTGCTGGACCAGGCGCTGGTGCGCGAGATCGCGGCGCGGCCCAAGGTCACGCTGCTCTGCGGCCGCTATGAGGCGGTCGACCAGCGCGTGCTCGACGCGCGCGAGGTCGAGGAGATCAGCCTCGGCGATTTCGTGCTGTCGGGTGGCGAGCCCGCGGCGATCGCGCTGATCGACGCGGTGGTGCGCCTGCTGCCGGGCGTCATGGGCGCGCCCGAAGGCCTCGACGAGGAAAGTTTCGAAGCGGGTCTGCTCGAATACCCGCATTACACCCGGCCCGCCGACTGGCAGGGCCGCGCCGTGCCGGAGATCCTGCTCTCCGGCCATCACGAGAAGATCCGCCTCTGGCGTCGCCAGCAGGCGGAAGACACCACGCGTGCGAGGCGGCCCGATCTCTGGGCCCGTTACCTCGCCCGCAAGACCGATTCCAAGAAGAAGGAAGCCAAGCGATGACGACGTTGCAAGAAGTTGAGAAGAGCCAGGTGAAGAAGCTGGCCGCGACCGCCAAGCTGCCGGAGTTCCGTCCCGGCGACACGGTGCGCGTGAATGTGAAGGTGATCGAGGGCGCGCGCGAGCGTATCCAGGCGTTCGAGGGCATCTGCATTGCCCGCCGCAATGCCGGCCTCAATTCCTCCTTCACCGTGCGCAAGATCTCCTATGGCGAAGGTGTGGAACGCGTGTTCCCGCTCTTCAGCCCGCGCGTGGAGTCGGTCGAGCTGATCCGCCAGGGCGATGTCCGCCGGGCGAAGCTCTATTATCTCCGGGGCTTGCGCGGCAAGGCGGCCCGCATCAGCGAATCCACCCGCGAGCGCGGCGGCGACGAAGCGGCCGGCGAAGCGGCGGAAGGCTGAGCATTCTATGATCTCCCTCGCCCCGCATCTTCTGCGGGGAGAGGGCAGGGGTGAGGGGCCTTGGACGGCTGAAACGCCGTTCCCATATCGGAAGGGCCCGTATTCGGACTGACCGAGGCACGACAATGGCCACACCGCGCACGCTTTACGACAAGATCTGGGACAAGCACCTGGTGGATCGCCAGGAAGACGGCACTTGCCTGATCTATATCGATCGCCACCTCGTCCATGAGGTGACGAGCCCGCAGGCTTTCGAAGGCCTGCGCACCTCCGGGCGCAAGGTGCGCCGGCCGGAATCGACCTTGGCGGTGGCCGACCATAACGTGCCGACGACCGACCGCTCGAAGGGCATCGCCGAGCCGGAATCGCGGATCCAGATCGAGACCCTCGAGAAGAACTGCGCCGAGTTCGGCGTGCCCTATTTCTCGATGGACGATATCCGCCAGGGCATCGTCCATATTATCGGGCCGGAGCAGGGCCTGACCCAGCCGGGCCAGACCATCGTCTGCGGCGACAGCCATACCTCGACCCACGGCGCCTTCGGTGCGCTCGCCTTCGGCATCGGCACCTCCGAGGTCGAGCATGTGCTGGCGACCCAGACCCTGATCATGGCCCCGGCCAAGAACATGCGGATCACGGTCGATGGCCAGCTGCCGCTGGGCGTCACTGCCAAGGACATGATCCTCGCCATCATCGGCAAGATCGGTACCGCGGGCGGTACCGGCCATGTCATCGAGTATGCGGGCGACGCCATTCGCGCGCTCTCGATGGAAGGCCGCATGACGGTCTGCAACATGTCGATCGAGGCGGGTGCCCGCGCCGGCCTGATCGCGCCCGACGAGACCACGTTCGAATATGTGAAGGGCCGGCCGATGGCCCCCAAGGGCGCCGTCTGGGAGCAGGCCGTCGCCTATTGGCGCACGCTGCCCTCCGATCCCGGCGCGCATTACGACCGCGAGGTCGTGCTGAAGGCGGCCGACATCGTCCCGCAGGTGACCTGGGGCACCAGCCCCGAGGACGTGCTGCCGATCACCGGCGCCGTGCCCGATCCGGACAAGGCGACGGATGCCGGCAAGCGTGACGCGATGAAGCGTTCGCTCGACTATATGGGCCTCAAGCCCGGCACGAAGCTGAATGAGCTCAAGGTGGATCGCGTCTTCATCGGCTCCTGCACCAATGGCCGCATCGAGGATCTGCGCGAGGTCGCCAAGGTCGCGCAGGGCCGCAAGGTGGCGAGCCATGTCAACGCCATGGTGGTGCCGGGCTCCGGTCTGGTGAAGGAACAGGCGGAATCCGAAGGTCTCGACAAGATCTTCATCGCGGCCGGCTTCGAGTGGCGCGAGCCCGGCTGCTCGATGTGCCTGGCGATGAATCCGGACCGGCTCGAGCCCGGCGAACGCTGCGCCTCGACCTCGAACCGCAATTTCGAAGGCCGCCAGGGCCGCGGCGGACGCACGCATCTCGTGAGCCCCGCCATGGCCGCCGCCGCGGCGGTGACCGGCCACCTCACGGATATCCGCGAGCTGAAGTAGCGGTCTCTCGCTATCCCCTCCCCCACTTCTGGGGTAGGGCAAGGGAGGGGGATGACGCGATGGATCGGACCGAAACGCTGTCGACGTTGCGGCTGTCCGATGTCGCAGTGGCACCCGCCGAGCAGCCCCCTTCCTAACCTTCCCCCGTTCCGGGGGAAGGGATAAATCATGCTTATGGCGTCCTCTTCCATCCGCATCCGCCCGGCGACATCCGGTGACGCACCCTTCATCGAGCGGGTGCATCGCGACGCCATTCGCGGCGCGGCGGGCGGGCCCTATTCGCGCGCGGAGCTCGAGAGCTGGATCGCGGGCCTCCATCCCGATCGCTATCGCCAGGCGATGGACCAGCTCGGCGAGCGCATGCTGCTGGCGGAAGCACCGCGCCGCATCGTCGTCGGCTTCTGCTCCTGGCGCGAGGACCGCGTCATCGGTCTCTATATGCTGCCGGATTTCACCGGCCAGGGCGTCGCGCGGCGCCTGCTGAGCCGGGCGGAAGCGGCCATCGCCGCGGCGGGCCATGGCGAGGTCACGCTCGGTGCCAGTCTCCCGGCCTTGCCCTTCTATGAGCGCTGCGGCTATCGCGTGACGCATCGGCATGATTGGCAGACCCGCGGCGGTCTGGTCCTCCCCATGGCGGACATGACGAAATCGCTGGCCTCGCCGCGGGCTCGGGCCTGATCGATCCAGCGTCAGCTTCGCGACAGCCTCCCTTGGGCATTCTCCGGGTCGCCGGCCGCAGGAAGCGGGACGGCCATCACCCCTGACCTGGAGAACCCCCGCGCATGTCCCTGTTCCGCAACTTCGGTCCCTCGATCGCCGCGCTCGGCCTTGCCGCCACCGTCCTCGGTGTCGGGCTTTCCTGCGCCCTGACGCCCGCCTGGGCCGGGACCCAGAGCTGCTCGGCGGCGATCAAGGCCGTGACCGAAACCGCCAACCAGCAGTCCGACGGCACAAAGAAGGACAAGGCCCTGAAGTTCCTGGCCGAGGCGCAAGACGAGCTGGCCGACGAAGGCGACGAGGAAGACTGCATGAGCCAGGTCGAGAAGGCCAAGAAAGTGCTGGGACTCTGAGTTCCGATCGACGCGGGCCTCCAAGGGCAGCCCGCGCACGAGGTGTCCGGGAGCGCCGCCCCCGCGGGGCTTCCGGATGCTCCCACCGCCTGGGCTTAGGCCTCGCTAAGCCCCCTGCCGCTGGCGCAGACTATTCCCCTCTTCCCGATCGCGAGCCTTCCGATCCATGCGCCTGCTCCTGGTCGAAGACAATGATCGCCTGGCCCATTTCCTGGCGAAGGGATTGGGCATGGAGGGATTCGCCGTCGATCATGTGGGCCTGATCGAGGATGCCGAGGCGGCGCTGGCGACGATGCGCTTCGACGCCATCCTGCTCGATCTGGGCCTGCCCGATGGCGACGGCATGGATCTGCTGAAGCGCCTGCGGGCCCGCAACGACACCACGCCCATTCTCGTCACCACGGCGCGCGGGGATCTGGGCGACCGGTTGCGCGGTCTCGATGGCGGCGCCGACGATTATCTGATCAAGCCCTTCGAGATCGCCGAGCTGGCGGCACGCTTGCGGGCCCTGATGCGCCGGCCCGGCGCCGTGATGAGTCGCGAGATCGACCTGGGCAATCTGCGCTTCGATGCCGAGAGCCGCACCGCGACTGTCGCCGATCGCGCGCTGACGCTGGGAAGGCGCGAGACCGATCTGCTCGAGGCCTTGATCCGGCGCAGCGGCCGCGCGATCTCGAAAGCCGCCTTGGAGAACTCGATCTATGGCCTCGCCGGCGAGGTCGAGCCCAATGCGCTGGAGGTGCTGGTCTCGCGGCTGCGCCGGCGCCTGACCGAAGCCGGAGCCACGGCCCAGATCCACACGCTGCGCGGCATCGGTTATCTCATGTCGGACGGCACGCCGTGATCTCGCCGAAGCGGGTGCCGCCGGCGGCGCCGCGACGCCCCACCGGCAGCATGGCCTCACGCCTGGGCTGGCGCCTCGGCGGCCTCTTCGTCGCGGCCTTTCTGGTCGCGGGCCTGCTGCCCTACATCAACAGCCGCAACGATCGCACCGAGGTGACGGCCGAGACCCTCCAGGCCGATATGCGATCGCTGGCCCAATCGATCGCGCGTGAATCCGATGGCCGCCTCGCCGTCGGCCTGCCGCCCGACATCCACTTCGCTTATCAGGTGCGCGACGAGCATGGTGCCGTGCTCGCAGTTTCGCCGGATTGGGAGGGATTGCATAAGGCAGCCCCCTTCGCGTCGTCACCCGAATTGCAAGTCACGGTCGTGAGCGGACGCGTCGATACGGCGTCGGGGCCGCTGCTGCTCGACGTGATGCTGAACGACAACGCGCCGACCCTGCTCGATGGCATCGTGAACGAATGGGGCGACGAGATCCTGCCGCTGTTGCTGCCGGTGCTGGCCGCGGCACTCTTGATCGGCGTCTGGACCATCCGGCGGAGCCTGGCGCCGCTGGCGCGCGTGGCCGAAGCGGCCTCGAGCATCACGCCGCGGGAGACCGGTGTGCGGCTGCCGGGCGACGATCTTCCGGCGGAGCTGCTCCCCCTCGTGACAGCGGTCAATGACGCGCTTGATCGCCTGGCGGAGGGATTCCGTCATCAGCGCGAGTTCGCGGCCGATGCCGCCCATGAGATGCGCACGCCGCTCGCCATCCTCTCCGCCCATATCGAGACGCTGCCCGACAAGGCGGCGGTCGCATCGCTGAAGCAGGACCTGGCCGGCATGCGCCGGCTGGTCGACCAGATGCTGGCGGTGGCCGAGCTCGATGCGCGGCCGCTGCATGTCGGCGACGCGGTGGATCTGGCGGAGGTGGCGATCGAGCTGGCGACGGCCATGGCGCCGCTCTGCCTGGCGCAGCATCGCGACCTGTCGGTGATCGGCGGCGAGCGGCCGGTCATCGCTCACGGCGACAGCACGGCCTTGCGCCGGGCCCTGCGCAATCTGGTCGAGAACGCGATCGCCCATACGCCCGCGCAAACTTCCATCGAGATCCATGTCGCCGATGCGACACCGGGTCGCGGTCCCCGCCTGATCGTGCGGGATGCCGGTCCCGGCTTCGCGCCCGCCGATCGCGCGCGGGTCACGCAGCGCTTCTATCGCGGGCGGCGTGCCAAGGGACCCGGTGCCGGGCTGGGCCTCGCCATCGTCGAACGCATCATGACGGTTCATGGCGGCCGGCTCGAGATCGGCGAGGTGCCGGGCGGCGGCGCGGACGTGGCCTTGTGTCTGCCGCCGCTCTGAGCGCCCGCTTCCCGCCGATTAACCCTGTTTTACCCGACATCTGCCCAAGACCCCGGCTTTGGCCTATGCTTGCGGCCGGGGCGATTTCCCCTTCTCGAATGGGTTATTCAAAAATTGTCGGGCAGCCCTTAGGAAAAAGATGGCGCAAGCCTCGGTGGAGCAGAGCGGGGCCGTGGCCTTGCGCTATGGCGGCTTCTGGCGCCGGGCGGTCGCGGCCCTCATCGACAGCGTGATCATCGGCATCGTCATGTCTGTCATCGGCATGTTCCTGCCGATCGTCGAAAATGCCGGCATGAGCAACATCTCGCCTTCGGAACAGGCGGCCGGCATCGCCGCGGAGGTCAATCTGACGACCCTCGGGACGGCGATCCTCCTCGCGGGCGGCTGGCTCTACGCGGCCCTCCTGGAGAGCAGCCCCCGACAGGCGACTTTCGGCAAGATGGCGCTGTCTCTCCGGGTCACGGACATGGAGGGCGAGCGGATCAATTTCGCGCAAGCCTCCGGCCGCTTTTTCGCCAAGCTCCTTTCGTTGATGGTTTTTCTGATCGGATTCGTGATGGTGGCCTTCACCCCGCGCAAGCAGGGGCTCCACGACATGCTGGCCAAAACCCTGGTCATCCGGCGATCTTAGCGGTAAAACCAGCGGCTTAGCCGCCCCGGCCAGCCCTTCCTCGGGCCCTGTCCGGACGGCCTTCCCCATAGGTGATGGCGATGCAGAAATTCACCACGCTCCGCGGCGTCGCGGCGCCCCTGCCGATGAGAAATGTCGACACCGACATGATCATCCCGAAGCAGTTCCTGAAGACCATCAAGCGCACCGGTCTCGGCAAGCATCTCTTCGAGGAGATGCGCTACGAGGTCGACGGCAAGGAGAAGCCCGATTTCGTGCTGAACCAGCCGGCCTATCGCAAGGCCGCGATCCTGGTCGCGGGCGAGAATTTCGGCTGCGGCTCGAGCCGCGAGCATGCGCCCTGGGCGATCATGGATTTCGGCATCCGCTGCGTGATCGCCACGAGCTTCGCCGACATCTTCTACAACAACTGCTTCAAGAACGGCGTGCTGCCGATCAAGATGCCGAAGGAGATCATCGACAAGCTGATGGACGACGCGAGCCGCGGCTCCAACGCCATCATCGAGGTCGACCTCGAGAAGCAGGAGATCAAGGGTCCGGACGGCGGCACCGTCCATTTCGACATCGATCCGTTCCGCAAGCGCTGCCTGCTCGAAGGCCTCGACGATATCGGCCTCACGATGGAGAAGAAGTACGAGATCGACGACTTCGAAAAGAAGCAAAAAGAAGCGCAGCCCTGGCTGCACGCCGCGGAGTAGGACTTCCGGGCAGCAAACGCACGGTGTCATCCCGATAC